>JAJQAM010000052.1:1310-4440 GCA_021203805.1 Coprobacillus sp. | reverse complement strand
TCCATCATATCAACGCCGCATAGGGGCGAGTGCATGTTATCGTAATCATAATAGTCATCTAAACCTAAGATATGACCAAACTCATGGATATATGTATGAGCGTCCACTTTTATGTTTTCGGTTTCGCTATCATTATTAGCTTCGTCCATAAAGTCATAGGACATAAAGCTATATCCATGGGGCGCGGGGTCAGCGTGAGTGCCGCTAGTATACTGATCCCAATAGGTAAAGGCCCAAAAGAGATTAGCCTCCGGGTAGTTATTAAAGAAAATACTAGTGGTGTTATTTTGAGAGGCTTTTTTATATTCATCCCAGTTAGAGTAGTTCGGAGCGGAGTAGATAAGCATCACTGCGTCAATTAGACCAACATTATCAGAGTCAAAGATGCTGAAGTTAAAGCTTGGATATTCCTGTTTTGCCCAGGCGACAGCCTCTTTTAGTAAAGAGACGCTTCCCATACCTGTGGCGCTGCTACTAGCGTCATATAGCTCTTTGGTGGTTTTTCCGCATTCATACCAATCAGTCACATAACCTCCTATATTAAGTTGTCCATAGGACGACTTATAGTAGTAAGAACTAACTGATTCCCATCCAGTTGTTTCGCTTGTTCCAAAGAAAGCTTCATAGATTCTTTGTCTATTTTCTTCAGTGGCGTTTTGCTCGTATCCCGCAATAGTCACCGGAATAACTAAAACATTAAGATTTCCAGTGGACTTAGGGTAATGAATACCATAGATGTTATAGCTAGAGTATTCGTTATAGGTATCCTCACTGACATCAGCGGTATAGAAATCACCTTTGTTTTTCCCACATGATAGATTAAAAAACCCACATAGAGAGTTACATCCAGTGACAGTGAGTGATAAGGCGATAACAGTCGCTAATAAACAAAATTTTGATTTTTTCATCGTGATTATAATTATAGCAAAAGAGAGATGTTTTTAAATTAAATATAGTTATTAATTTAAAGTGGTCTAAAATAATTATCTAGAAAGAAGAATATAATTATGGACTATTTACCTCATTTACTTAAATACCTTAAAACAGACACTCAGGCCTCTGAAACTAGCGGTCTTCATCCATCTAGTGAAAAAGAAAAAGATCTCTCTAAAATCCTAGTTGAGGAGCTACATGAAATGGGAGTAGCTAACGCTTATATGGATGAATACGGAATTGTATATGCCCATATTGATGGAGAAGAGGGCTATCCCACTATCGGACTTAATTCACATGTAGACACGGCTACCGAAGTGAGTGATACGGATGTAAAACCTCAAATCATTAATAGCTATGACGGCGGCACAATAAAACTAAACGATGAATATAAAATGGATACAGTTTCATTTCCTATCCTAAAAGATCATATCGGTCATGACCTAGTTGTCACTAGTGGAGACACACTACTAGGAGCAGATGATAAAGCGGGAATCACTGTTATTATGTCAGTAGTTAGTAGGTTAATGGAGGATCCCTCTATTAAGCATCATCCAATCTCTGTATGTTTTACTGTAGACGAAGAAATAGGAGAGGGACCACTTAACTTTAGCCTCAAGAAAATGGGAGCGGATTATGCCTACTCATGTGACGGCTCCTTTATTAATGATATCGGAATTAAAAACTTTAATGCCTATGGCGTTATGATAAATATCAAAGGTAACGCGATTCACCCAGGAGAGGGAAAAGGCAAACTCGTAAACGCAACGATGCTCCTTCATGAGATTCTCTCTTATTTAGACGTCGATGATACCCCTCTAAATAGCGAGGGAGAAGAAGGCTTTTATCACCTTCTCGGAGTGCAGGGAAATAGCGAGGAATGTCACGCGGCAATGATTATCCGAGACTTTGATATGGAGAAAGCGAAAGCCAGGATCGAAAGAATCCACTTCGCTCAAAAAGAAGTGGAAAAGAAATACACGGGTCTCCCCTTCTCTATCGAAATTAAAGAAATGCTTCAATATGAGAATATGTATAATTATCTTGATCCAAACTGCGAGTGCATTAAAAAAGCGGAGGCCGCAATTAAGAAAAACGGCCTCACTCCGACGTATCTCCCAATAAGAGGAGGAACTGATGGTGCGACCTTTACGAAGATGGGACTACTCACTCCTAATTTAGGAACGGGAAGTTATAACTATCATAGTAGATTTGAATTTATTGATTTAAATGAACTAGAAAAGATGATTGATATCTTAACCGATATCGTAAGAATCTAGTTATGAAGAGCTAGTGCCTCATAGTAATTGCTAACATACATCTTCTGATAAAGAGAAAGAGAGACCTTCGGGGGCTCTTTTTCGTCTTCACTTGGAGTGACAGTCGCTCCTGGATCGGTATAAGAAGAAGTGGTGTCGTTATGCATCACTCCTAAGTAGAGATTATTAAACCAGTTAGCGATATCTTTAAATAGATGATAGCTATTCCAGAATTCATTCTCATAGGACCAGTTATTTCTGACTCTAATATCTATCTTATTATAGAGCTCATTCCATTTAGAGGAGTCCACCGCTCTAACAAGGTTTTGTATACAGTAGATTGTTTCAAAGTAGCAGGAATACCTAACGTAGTAGTCATCTGACTGAATAGAGACAAATAGGGCCATAGTCTGCGCGTCATATTCCCTCATCACTCCACGAGAGTGAGAGAGCTCGTGAAGCATCGTATGGGCCCAGCTAGCCGCGGGCTGAGTCGTATTGACTATCGACTCCGTAGTTGGAGAAAAGAACATCCCAGTAATATGTCCCTGGGTAAATACCCAGGGGAAGAGCATCTCTTTGGTCTTATACATATGAGGGGAGAGATACTCGCAGTAGTCATATTTATGATATTCCTCCATTAAGAGTTCATTAAGCTCGTCATAGGTATAAGGACAAATAACATCTCCGTTTTCGTCAAAATCGAGATGAGAAGCACATTCATTTAGGTCATTAATGTAATACTCCGCAATTTCTAGATAAGTCTCATTATCCACATCTTCTTCATATAAGACGAGAGGAATATCCTCTCTTGAGTAGGCCACTCCCGCAGTGCCTTGATAAACAGTCACCACAAGAAGTGAGATCATAGGAATCCACATAAGGATATTAAGTCCTTTTTTCTTTTTCCCTCTTGGCTGACGCACTAGGGCTACAAT
>JAJQAM010000052.1:0-1210 GCA_021203805.1 Coprobacillus sp. | reverse complement strand
GGGGTGCATAAAAATATATTAGCAAAAAATAAAAAATCCTTCCACATAGAACATAGAGAGGAGAACTACGAATATGGAAGGATTCAAACGTTTAAAATTCTTATACTCCCTATGCGCTGAACTAAATAGCGGAGATGCACACACAATAATATAGGGATTTTGTAAGGCTTGTGTGGAGTAATCTAAATAGTTCAACGCATTAGGAGAATCTGTATGTGGAGGGCCTAACTAGTAACAGCCTTCCAATACATAGAGTTTTTCGTATTAGCTATTTACTCTCATAAATAGTAGATACATCGTTTCCCTAAATCTGACCACTAATAGGAAAACTGAGATTATATTATATTAGATGTTATATTTTTTAACTCTATAGTTCATTTTCTTAATTCTACTCTAAGTAGAGTTCCTTATAAAATAAGGCTTTGAGAGGGAAAAACAAAGAAAAAAATTGTAAAAAATTTAAAAATAAATTATTTCAATTTATAATTTAAATAATGAATTTCTTTAAGAAAATATATTGTAGATGCTACCAAATTACCTTTAGAGCTCTTATTCCTCTTATGCCTTATAGAGAGCCCACTCTTTTAGGAACTAGTGATGATGCTTCTTCCCTTCTTTCAAGTAAAAAAATAGATAAGGTCATGATAGTGACGGACGCTACAGTAAAGAAACTAGGCCTTACTAGTGATATAGAAGGATCTTTAAAAGCCCATAACATAGGATATGTTATCTATGATAAAGTAGTCGCTAATCCCACTACCGATAATGTAGAAGAAGCATTAGCTATTTATAAAAAAGAAAAATGTAAAGGCTTAATAGCGGTAGGAGGAGGATCACCAATAGACTGCGCTAAAGCGGTGGGGGCAAGATATGCTAATCCACGTAAATCCTGTAACCAGATGGCGGGAGTGCTTAAGGTTACGCATAAAATACCGCTACTAATTGCGGTGCCTACGACCGCGGGAACAGGGAGTGAAACCACTCTTGCCGCGGTTATCGTAGATAGTAAAACTCGACATAAATACGCCATAAATGCATTCCATTTGATACCAAGGTATGCGCTTTTAGATTATAAACTTACTTTAAATCTTCCAAAAAGCGTTACCGCGATGACAGGGATGGACGCTCTTACTCATGCCGTAGAGGCTTATATAGGAAGAAGCACTACTAAGGACACTAGAAGAGACGCAAAATTAGCGGTGGAGCTTAT
>JAJQAM010000026.1 GCA_021203805.1 Coprobacillus sp. | reverse complement strand
ACTACTACGACTCTTTAAGCGCTCTTCAAAAGAGCATTAGAGGAAGCGATGTCGACGCTGCGCTTTACTATCTTGCAAGACTCTGCGTCGCGGAGGATCTCACCGCGATTAAGCGTAGACTTCTTGTTATCGCCTATGAAGATATAGGCCTTGCTAATCCCGCGGTGGTGGACCGCACCTATCACGCGCTTCATACCGCCGAAGAAGTCGGCTTCCCTGAGGCCTGTATTCCCTTAGGCTTTATTGTGTGTGAGCTCGCCCTCTCCCCTAAGTCAAGAGCCGCGGTTAACTCAATCGAGGCCACTATGGACTATGCCTCGGAGCATCCTCTTGATGTTATGGACTACCTAAGACTTAACCCAGTAAACGTCAAAGAAGAAGATAAATATCCTTATGATAGACCGGATCTATGGGCCAAGGTCCAATACCTCCCTAATATGATAAAAGACATGAAGTTTTATCAGCCTAACCCTGCTCCAAGTTCATACGAGAAAGTTCTTAATGAGAACTACGCTAAGCTCACTAAAAATAAGAGGCGAAGCGATATGAGAGAGCTTAAAAAAGAGAAACCTGAATAAATAATAAAAGCACCCTTAGGGTGCTTTATTTATATATTAGCCCATTACCTATTTATTCAATAACTTCCCACACTACGGGATGAGGGGTAACTTCTTTAGAGACGAGCTCATACGCTCCCTCTAGGTCTTTAATTAAATCGCGATAATTACTTCTCGTGGTATGAATTTCAAGAAGCGTATCGCCTTTTTTAACATAATCTCCAACTTTTTTATGAAGGACAATACCCGCGGCCATATCGATAATATCGTCCATTTTTTCTCTTCCCGCTCCGAGCTTCATAGAGACCTCTCCTATTGTTAAGGCGTTAATCTTATTAACGTAGCCTTCACTATTAGAGACGAGATTAATAATAAAGCTTGTATCTCTAAATTTAGAGGGATCATCAATATAGTCGGGATCGCCCCCTTGGGCGATAACCATCTTACGGAAAGTGTCATAGGCTTTTCCGGTTTTAATCGCCTCCGAGAGCATAAGTCTTCCTTCTCTTTCGGTATGGGTAATACCCGCTTGCATAAGGATGATAGAGCCGCATTTATAGCATAATTCCATAAGATCTTTAGGGCCGTTTCCATGAAGAGCGTTTATCACTTCTTTTATTTCTAGGCTATTACCAACGGCGTAGCCAAGAGGCTCGTCCATACTAGAAAGAACCGCTTTGGTGTTCTTACCTAGCCCGTTTCCAATATCCACCATAACGCGGGCAAGCTCGCGTGCGCTTTTAATATCTTTCATAAAAGCGCCTTCTCCAAAGGTAACATCAAGAAGAATAGTGTCAGTGCCGCTAGCAAGCTTTTTACTCATAATTGAGGAGGCAATTAAAGGAATAGCCTCAACGGTTCCCGTGACGTCTCTTAGGGCGTATAGCTTTTTATCCGCGGGGTCAAGCTCGCTTGTTTGTCCCACTATGGCAATTCCTATTTTATTAACCTGTCCTATAAACTCAGCGTCGCTTTTAGTGACGCTAAGTCCCGGGATAGATTCAAGTTTATCAAGAGTGCCTCCGGTATGACCTAGGCCCCTACCGCTCATCTTAGCGACCTTAACGCCGCAGGAAGCGACCATTGGGCATAAAACTAAACTAGTTTTATCCCCCACACCACCGGTCGAGTGTTTATCAACTTTCACGCCGCTTATCTTAGAGAGATCCATTGTAGCGCCGCTATGACACATCTCATCGGTTAGTAAAGATATCTCCTCATTATTCATTCCCTGAAAGAGGATTGCCATACATAAAGCGGAGGCTTGATAGTCAGGGATATCTCCCTTAACATAACCATCTATAAAGAAATGAATTTCCTCTCTATTAAGAGCGGCTCCATCTCTTTTCTTACTTATTATATCGACCATTCTCATAAGTGTGGTTCCTTAGTTATTCTCTATAAAAATGACAATTTTTATTATAGAATTTAGCTATGGATTTTTCAACTCACTTATCTAGCTATATGTCCCCTAGGGAAATTAATAATTTAGAGGAGGCATTAGAAAAAGAGCCAGTAGGAGGCCTAGTTTTAAACACGCATAAAATGAATAGTGAAAAGCTAAAAGAAATCTTCCCTTTTCTAAGGGAGCACCCAGTGGTGAGTAACGCTTTTATCTTTGATAATAAGGAGAAGAGTAAGCTAACTGGATCAATCTACTACGAACTAGGGTGCTACTACATTCAGGAGCCAAGCGCTATGGTGCCGGCCTCGCTTCTTGGAATAGATAAGGGAGATGTTGTCTTAGACTTATGCGCTGCGCCGGGAGGAAAAAGTATTGACCTATCTCTACTTGGGGATGAGAGTAATCTCATTATTAGTAATGATATCGCTTACTCACGTCTACTTACCGAGATCGATAGCGTTACTAAGATGGGACTTAATAACATAGTTATTACTCATAACGATTTTAAAAAGAATGACCTATATACATATCTATACGGCCATTTTGATAAGATTATCTTAGACGCGCCTTGCTCAGGCTCCGCTATGTTTAGAAAAGAAGATAAGATGAGAAGAGACTGGTCTTATAATAAAGTCCTTAAGCAAGCTAAGATTCAAAAAGAGCTTATCGTCATGGCCTTTGACCTTCTTAAACCGGGAGGGGTGATGTGCTACTCGACCTGTAGCTACTCCCAGGAAGAAGACGAAGAGGTCATCGAATACCTTATGAGTAAAAGGGAATGTATCATTGGGGAAATACCAACTAATAAGCTTTACTACGTTAATAAAAATAAACCACTTGGAATTCATCTCTTTCCCTCTCTTTTTCCAGGGGAAGGGCAGTATATATGTCTCGTTAGAAAATACGGAGATTTATGGCGGGCCAAAGAGGAGCCGCAGAGTAAAGAGTCAGTGATGTACTCCCATAAATTCAGTGAGAATAAATTAACCCACTACCTCGTACTTAGAAACGAGCTTTATACTCTTCCTAGACCGCTTGAAAGTAAGCTCTTTTATACCCTAAACGTCATCCATACCGGAGTGAAAATTGGCGAGGTTAAAAATAGCGAGGTCTATAAATACGATCTTCACTACGCAAGAAGTATAGAGAGCTATAGTAGCGAAGTGGACTGCTCCCTTGGGGAGGCCCTCTCTTATATCGCGGGTCATAGCCTCGATAATAAAAAAGAAGGAGTGGTCCTTCTTAAATACGATGGTCTTCCCCTCTCCTTTAGTAAAGGAGACGGAAGAATCCTAAAAAACTGGTATCCTATTTTACATCGTTAAAGCGGTAGTTTTTCCCGTTATATCTCAGCATATATTCATGGTCTTTTTTCCTTAGCTCAAAGGCCACGGTTTTTGCCACTTCATCCTCGACGAGCCTTGCGACTTGCTGGCTTGTCATATCTTTATAGTCTTCATAGTATAAAGGCTTAAGGAATTTAATATGAACGGGGTATTTTTTATACTGCGGTTTTCTCTTTAAGGGCCTAAAAGTCCCGTAAATCGCCACTGGAACGATTGGTTTTTGCGCTCTCATCGCGCTTCTAAAGGTTCCGTGGTGAAACTCAAAAAGGGCTTCCATAGGGTCGAGGTGACGCTTCCCTTCTGGGAAGATAAACCAGGACTGATCGTTACACTCTTTAAAGCTATTTTCAACGTATTTCATGACCTGAAGAGAGGACTTAATATCGTCCCTATCCATAAAGAGACCTTCTAGGTATTTGATGCACGTTCCAATAACGAGAAAATCCTCCGCTTCTTTTTTCGCGATAAAGGTAATATTTTTATCGCACATATCAAGGAATGGAAGCGGGTCATAATAGGCGAGATGATTAGGGCAGTACATGCAGTAGTTATCCCCTAGGTAATACTCTCTATTTTCAATAATTAGCTCCACTTGTAGGGCTTTATTAACTCTCGTCATAAGGCGATGGATCTTCTTATATTTTTTATCCCTACTCATCTTTTCGGGGTGTTTACTATATCGCTGAAAATAGCCCCAAATTCCCCTAAGGGCAGGAGGAAGAGCGCGACTAACAGCTTTAGCGTAATGGAACATTTTAATATCCTACTTATCTATACATAACTGTGAATGATATCGGTGGAACGATGAGGGAGCGGGCTTGCTCCTCAGTGACGAGGCGGCCTCCGTTATAAATATAGAATTTATAGTAGTCGCCTAGCTCAAGTGGGTAAGAGGAGTTATCGCTATTAAAGATAATCACGACTTCTTTTCCTATCCCCTCGGTGACTTCTTTATCCGTCGAAGAATATATTACAAGAGGATAGTGAGAGGTATCAATATCAAAATGAGATTTTATCTCATCACTATCGGTGTGAGAGAAGATTTTAGATCTTCTTCTTATATGATTCATAAGCTTAAAGTAGACCACCATCTCCCATCTCTCATCCACTAGGGAGTAGTCAAGATAGTTAATCCTAGGGATATTATAGGTATTACCTAGGCCCATCTTAGACTGACCAATCTCTTGTCCCATATGAAAGAAGGCTACTCCAAAAGAGACATCTACAATGGAATTAGCAAGCATTACTCTCTTAAGAAGGGTCTCTTCGTCCTCTCCTTCATTAGAGCGAGAGAGCTTATCAAAGAGAGTGTGATTATCATGACACTCCACAAAGTTAAGGGATTGACTCGTCTTCATAAACTTCGGGTAAGAGCCAAACATGGCGTAGATTAGCCCGTCGTTATAAGCCGCGTCCCCGCCGGCATAGCCCCTTCTATATAGCTCGCTCTCATACGTAGGCCCTTTAACGATATCGCGGTAGGTATCATTAAAGAAAGCAAAGTCAGGGAGTTTGTAGCAGTTTCCGATTGAGGTCATCTCCTCTCTGTTATTACCGTCCATGTCCCAGCCTTCTCCGTAGAAGATGATATCTTCTTTGATCGCTTTACAGGCTTTATAGGCCTCGCTTACCGTCTCGTTATCAATTAGGCCCATGAGGTCAAATCTAAACCCGTCAACGTCAAACACTTTTACAAGATATGTGAGGGAATCCACAATAAGTTTTCTCGCCATGAGGTGAGAGGAGTTAAAATCATTCCCGCAGCCTGAATACTCTGATATATATAGATTATTCTTCCTACGGAAGAAATAGTTAGGCACTATCTTTTCTTCGTCAAAGGTGAGGTAATCATAGACGTGGTTAAAGACCACGTCAAGCGTGACCCTTAGGTCACTCTTATGAAGAGTGTCTACGAGGTCTCTTAGCTCTTTTAGCCTAAGCTCTGGCCGAGCGGGATCAGTCGACAGTGACCCTTCTAAGGCAAAGAAAGAGATTGGGTCATAGCCCCAGTTATAAGTATTTTCAATATTTGTTTCATCAACGGTGCAGTAGTCTAAAACGGGCTGAAGCTGAATGGTTGTGACCTCTAGCCATTTAAGGTAATCTAGTCCCGCGGGATGAGCGCCTTCAGTGACTCTTCCCTCCTCAATAAAGCCGGCGTAGGTTCCTTTGCTACTTACATTAGAGCCTTTATGAGCGGTGAAATCTCTGACGTGAGTTTCATAGATAATATGCTCACTAATAGAGTGAAGCTCACTCTTAAGTGGTATCTTTTTTCTTTTTTCAATAATAGAGGTATCCACGACGACGGAATGCTCGCTATTTAGGGACACTCCTTTCCCGTAGGGATCATTCGTCTCCTTTGTTATGGAGTAGTTATTAACAATATAGTGATATCTTCTTCCTTTTAGGTCACCTTTAACGCTGACTCTATAGACGCCTCTTTCAGTTCTAGTCATGTCGTAGAGGACATAGCCCGCGCCATCAGCGTTATAGAGCTTAAGCTGAACCGCTAGCGATATCGGGGCCCAGACGTTAAACCTAGTCTCGGATTTAGAATATATCGCCCCTAGGTCATCTCCGCTATAGGCAAAGCGCTCGTCAAAATCAGGAAACTCAGGGGCCTCGCTGACATCGATTGGAACGGGAGAAAAAGAAGGAAGATTAAGCTCATAGTGCTCTCCAAACTCAAAGTCTTCCCCTAGCTCTAGATTATAGATAATCACTCCTCCCGAAGTTACTCTCTTATCGATTTGTAGCTCTCTTGAGATCTCATTATTCTTAATGAGATAAAAGGAGTGGCTATCGGTATCCTTAGCCTGAGAATAGATCATGACATTAATTCGTCTAAAGCTGGTAAGCTTAGCTTCAATAAAACAGTTTCTCATCTTATTCCTCCATGTACGCTAGAGCGACGGCATATTCTTTTTCATGCGAGATAGAGCATTTATATTCCCTTCCGTCATAGAGAATATAAGGGGCTCCAGTGTCTTTATATAAGACGCTTATCTCATTATATGAGATAGGCTTTTCTTTCATTTTTATAAAAGCTTCTTTAGCCGCCCAGCGGCCCGCAAGAAACTCTCTTCTTGAAGTGTCGCTTTCTTTAGCCTGATAAAGCGCTCTCTCTGCGCTACTTAGGATATGCCCTATAAAGCTATCCTCTAGAGATATACGGCTAATACTAACAATATCAATCCCCATATTCATGCGTGGCATACTCCTCGCTTCCTATGATTGGGTCTCCGTCATCATCAAGCTCTAGCTCATGAACAAGGACTTTACTTCCTCTTCCCCCTTCCGTAGAGGTGGAGACTATTCCATCCTGCTGAAGACGAGTAAAGAGACGTCTCGCTCTATTAAAGCCAACGGAGTAGTCCGCTCTTATCTTACTCATCGAGGTATAATCATCTTTCATGACTCCGTCTCTTACCATTTCATAGAGCTCGTCGTCCATATCATCCTCGCCCTCTCCGTAAGCTCCATTCATCACGTCTTTTGCCCCTTCGTCTTTACTATGGTCCACTAAATCTAGATACGTGGCGTCATAAACTGTTTCATAGTTACTCTTAAGGTAATTGACAATTCGATCTATTTCTTTATCTTCGAGGTAGCAGCCCTGAAGCCTAGTGAGATCTCCTAGGTTAAGACCGGGATACTGGACAAGCATATCGCCTTGACCGAGAAGCTTCTCCGCTCCGCTGCCTCCAATAATGGTGTTAGAATCCGCAAAGTTAGCCATCTTAAGAGTCACGTGAGTGGCAAGGTTACCTTTTAAGGTTCCGGTTATGATTGAGGTATCAGGGCGCTGCGTGGCCACTAAAAGATGTATGCCGCAGGCTCTTGCTTTCTGAGCAAGTCTAAGCACTAAAACAGAGTTTTCTTTTCCGTATTCTCTATTAGTGGCAAGGTCTGCGTATTCATCGATAAAGACGCATATATAGGGCATGGGGTCGAGCCCTTTTTCTGCGGCCATCTTATTAAAGGCTTTAATATTAGGGCAGTTATCATTCTTTTGAAGACGGATATATCTATCTTCCATTTCCGCGATAAGTTTCTCAAGGCACACTTTTACCTGACTCACTTCACTGATTATTGGGCAGAGTAAGTGCGGGATTCCTTCAAATCTCATCATATCCACTCTCTTAGGATCAATAATCACCATCTTTACGTCATCAGGAGAGTTACGCATAATAAGCGTAGTAATAACGCTTTGAACATAGACGGTTTTACCGCTTCCAGTCGTACCCGCAACGAGAGCGTGAGGGAAATCAGAGAAATCCGCATAGATTGGAGTGCCCACTACGTCCACGCCGAAAGGCACAGCAAGTGGATGCTCACTTGTTGGCGGAAGAGCGGCAATCATATCCTTATAGCCCACGGTTACTCTATCAGGGTTAGGGACCTCAATACCGCTATTTTGGGTTCCGGGGATAGTTGGAACAAAACGGGGAGAGGCTCCTCCTACGGCAATAGCGATATCGCTCATGGCGTTAGCAATTGTCTTGACGGAGAATTCTTCTCCGTAGTCGATAATAAAACGGGTAAAGGTTGGGCCAATGATATACTCATTAACTCTCGCGTCTGTCTTTTTAGAGAGGAGCTTATTTATGCTTTCTTTTCTTCTTTCAGCATATTCGACGTTTCTTGCTCCCGCTTCTCCCTTAGGGTAATCCTTAAGAAGATCTATTGGCGGAGGAACAAAGTTAATTCTCTCCCTGACCTTAGGGGTCTCAGGGATAATAGTATTCTCAGAAGCATCATGGACATAAACATTAGGAGTAGGGGCAGGGGTAATTACCTCTGGAGTGACTATGGGAGCGGGGCTAGGGGCCACGGGCCTAGACGCTATAATGGGCTCCACTCTATTAGGAGCGATAGCAGAGGGAAGAATATCCATATAGTCTTCCTCTTCGCTATACTCTTCTTCTTCATCGCTATAGCGGGACTCCTCGATAACGTTATCATCGTAGTTAATAAAGCTAGCTTTATTAGCGCTACTACTTTCATGATTTATATGAGTAGAGGTAAAGCTCGGTCTTAATGGCTCTACGGGGCCCGAGGGCTTAGGAGAAGGGCTTTCCTCGATTATGCTCTTTTTTCTCATAAAGGGGGCGTAAGCGACATGAGAGTTTTCATCATTATTATCGTTATAGTAAGAGCTAGAGTGAGGGTAGCGGCTATACTGCTCGGGAGCGGAGGATATATAGCTAGGAGAGGGAGCGATATCTGTAGCCCCTAAATATCGAGACTCTATCTCTTCCTCTGACTCCACTTTTAAGGGAGTGGGAGCGTTTTCCGCTCTCCTAATAAAGACTCTTTTGATCTCTGGGTAGAAGAGAAGGACTATTCCACCAAGGATAAGAATAATCGAAATAATATAAGAGCCAACATAGGTAAATAAACCAACGAGTAAATAGCCAAAGAAACCACCGGCAAAGGGAGTGGTCTTACTAAAAAGATTAATCCATTTCACGGAGTAATAGCCAAAGCCGGTGCAGCTTTCTCCAAAGTAGGAAGCAAAGCTTCCTAGTTTAGTGACTTCTCTTGCGCCGTTGACGGTGATATAGATACAGGTTATAAGCATCATAAGACCAATAAAAAGAAGCACTACCGCAAGGATTCTGATCTTATAGCTTATATGAAACTTATCCTTAAAGAAGGCCATTATAAATCCTGTAGCGTAGATAAAGCCGTATAGGACATATGACATTATTCCAAAGGAATAAGTAAAGACATAGGTTAAGGTTCTTGCGATATACCAGGTATTTAAAATGAGGACAATCGATAAAAGGATGAGGAAGATTCCTCCCCAAAATGAGATTAAACCTCGATATGATCTTTGATTATTATTACTTAGCGGCATACATATAGAATTATAAAAAAAATTATGTTCTTTTTCCATAGGAAATGAACATAAGGTTAGTTATAAATAAATATATGTGGGTTCTAGTCCACGACCGAGATTGATAAGACGATAAGTGGATCTCGATTTATCTCGCGGTGAATACTCTTTTTAATCTTATCTTCAATAACAGATGAGTAAGAGTCAAAATCAAACATATTCTCTTTAATAAGAGCGTTTATTCCGTCCACAAATAGACTCGTCATCATCTTAAGGATCGGCTCCGCGTCTTTTACAAAGACGAAGCCTCTCATCTGACAGTCAGGGCCCGCAATGATTTTCTTTTTAGAGCGCGACACCGTCGCCGCAAGAACGGCGACTCCGTCCACCGCTAGCTTTTTCCTATCATCGACGAGAAGGGTGTCGCCTTTAACGGTTCCAAGTCCGTCCACCATCGAAGGGAGAGTGTGAATCCTATCGGTCTGATTTGAGATAATCGTCATCTTATCATCTTGATAATGAAGCTGAGTGCCGTTATCTAAAACAAAGACCGAGGAGTGATTAAGACCAATCTTCATCGAGAGAGCGAGGCGAGCGCTATTCATGAGATTGACATAGCTTCCCCTAACAGGGAAGAAGTATTTAGGTTTTAAGAGAGATAGCATAAGTTTAAGATCGTCTTGCCCTGGATGCATTGAGACGACGTCTTTTCCCTTAAGCCAGACGACATGACATCCACTTCGATAGAGGAAGTCAATACACTGAGTAGCCGCGCTTTCTAGAGTTGGAATTGGGAGAGCGGCGATGATAAAGGTATCGCTCGTTTGAAGAGCGATTCTCTTATCTTGATTAGTGTGATTTGAAAGGGAATATATCGAGTCATATAAATCGTTTTCTTTTCCTAGCATGAGGATAACAAGGTCTTCTTGCTTCACTCTGAGGAAGTCTTCTTTAGCGAGAAGATCTTCTTTTTTAAAGACGGACTGCTCGTCCTCATTTAAAATGATATCAAGGAATCTTCTTGTAAAGTCATCGTAAGGATAGATCTTTTTTCGGTGAGCTTTAGCAAGAGTAAAGATTTCGTAGAGTCGGTATATATTTTGATAGAAAAGACAGATAAAGACACGGCCGGTGCTTCTTATAAAATACTTTTCAATATGAGGAGTGAGGCGGTGACGGGGAGCGCAGTAGCCTTCTTTTCCAGCGGACTTTGAGTCCGTCATTAAAAGAAGGGTCGGTTTATCGGCGATATTAGATAAGGCTTTTAGGTCAAACTTAAACTCCTCAGAGTCCACGGTATAGTCAACGATAAAGTCAGATGTATACACAACGTTTCCTTCACTAGTTTCAAGGGCCACGCCGAAGGATTTAGGAGCGTTATGGGTGGTTTGGAAGAAATGGAAGGTGTGACCGGCGATTTCTACGGTGTCACTTGGACTAACTATATGGAAGTCAAATTTAGGAATCTTAACTCCGTTAAATTCGCCCTGAGCAAGGAGGATCGCTCTTGTCGATTTAGAGCAGTATATCGGCGCGGGAACGTGGTCATAGATATAGAGAATACCGCCCGTGTTCTCATCGTGGCCGTGTGTTAGGATATAGGCTTTTACTTTGTCTTTATGCTCTACGAGATAGTCTTCATTAGGAATGAAGTAGTCAATTCCAGGGGAGGTGCGGTCCGCAAAAGAGAGACCACAGTCAAAGACAAATAAATCATCGTTGACTTCAACGACGTAGCAATCTCTGCCATTTTCATCTAGGCCGCCTAAAGCGACAACTTTAATGGTGTCTTTCATCTATATCC
>JAJQAM010000058.1 GCA_021203805.1 Coprobacillus sp. | reverse complement strand
GAGAGAAGAATTGCTTCCTGCCTTCGTAAGATTGCAGTGGCCATTGTTAAAGACCCCTCAATCACTCATGTAGATGTAGACGACGGCAAAGTCGTTGAATACCTTGGCGCTCCAATCTATGAGGATATGTCTCAAAAAGAGCAAGAAGCCCAAATTGGAGTGGTCACCGGCCTTGCTTATACCGAGTACGGCGGTGAGATTCTCCCCATTGAAGTCAACTACTTCAAAGGCAGAGGAGGCTTTGTTGTAACCGGAAATCTAGGGGACGTGATGAAAGAAAGCTGCTCCATCGCCCTTGACTATGTGAAAGCTAACGCCTCTAAATATAATATTGACCCCGAGATCTTTGAAAATAACGATATCCATATCCATGTCCCAGAGGGAGCGGTGCCTAAAGACGGACCAAGCGCGGGCGTCGCGATTACCTGCGCGATTATTTCCTGCCTTTCCCATAACCCAGCCTCTCCAGATGTGGCGATGACCGGAGAAGTAACTCTAAGGGGACACGCGCTTCCTATTGGAGGGCTTAGAGAAAAGTCTCTTGCGGCCCTAAGAAGCGGGATTAAAACCATCATTGTGCCTAAAGAGAATAAGAAAGACGTCGATGAGCTTCCCGATGAAGTGAAAAATAATCTTGAGATTGTCTTTATGGAGACTGTGGACGATGCGGTAAAAGTTATCCTTGGCCCGTTTACAAGCGATGTGGCTCCCGCTAAGCCCCCGAAAACAAGTAAATCAAAAACCAGTAAACTTACCGCTTAATAAGCTAAAGGCAGAGCTATGATTAACTATAAAAACGCGAAATTCATTAAAAGTGTTTCCGATGTTTCGTCTAAGCCTCACGAGCTTTCTCGTGAGATTGTTTTTGTGGGACGCTCTAACGTTGGAAAGTCCTCTCTCATTAACGCCTTAGTGAGCGCTCCGCTCGCTAAAACCTCTTCAACTCCTGGAAAGACTACCCTTCTTAACTACTTTGATATTGATCATAGTTTCTATCTAGTGGACGCTCCGGGATACGGCTACGCCGCAAAAGGGGTTAAGCTAGATGAAATCTTTTCTAGCCTTATGAATAGCTACTTTGAAGGGAATAGCGACTTAAAGTGCGCTCTTCTTCTCGTGGACTCAAGAAGAGGAGTGGGCCCTATGGATAAAGAGCTACTTGAGTATTTCTCTTACTACGATATCCCTTATTATCTTATCTTTACAAAAAGCGATAAGATAAACCAAAAAGAGAAAGCGGCCTGTCTTAAATCCATCCCAGAGGCTGAGGATAAAGAGAGATATCTATTTACCTCAACCGCTGACACTAGGTCAATAAGCGAGCTAAAAAAGCTCATCGAATATATTCTTAAATAAAGCGCTTTCCCTTTAAGCGCTTTTTTATTTATTGTTTATTTTCTCTTTTATTAATATAATAAAAATGTTCGATGAACTAGAGGAGTACTTATATCTAGCTTTATACAGAGAGCCGCGTCGCTGAGAAACCGGTTAAAGGGAATAAGGAAGGTCGCTAGGGAGAACTAGCAAAACTAAATGAAGAGCGTTACGGTGTAGCGAATTAAGGTGGTACCGCGCGGAAGCGTCCTTAGTCTAGGGCGTTTTTTATTTAAAAAGGGAGATAGGTATGCTTGAAAAAAGATATGACCCACTAAAAGTGGAAGAGGGAAAGATGAAGGCCTGGAAAGAGAAGGGCTATTTTTCCACGCATGACACTTCAAAAAAGCCGTTCTCTATGGTAACCCCTCCCCCTAATGTTACGGGTAGGCTTCATATCGGTCACGCCTGGGACAGTGCGCTTCAAGATATAATTTGTCGGTATAAGAGAATGAAGGGATATGATGTCTTATTCCTTCCCGGAATGGATCACGCCGGAATCGCAACGGAAGCCAAGGTATGCGAAAAGCTTAGAGATAGCGGGATAGAGCCGAGTAAACTCTCTAGAGAGGAGTTTCTCTCTTACGCCTGGAGCTGGAAAGACGAATACGCCGCTTCTATTCATAATCAGTGGGATAAGTTTGGGCTGTCCGCTGACTTTATTCACGAGCGATTTACTCTTGATGAAGGGATGCAGGAAGCGGTTAAAAAAGTCTTTGTCACCTTATATAATGAAGGCCTTATCTATAAAGGAAAGAGAATCATTAACTGGGACACTGAGCAAGAGACCGCTCTAAGTAATATCGAGGTCTATCACACTAATGACACAGGTAAGATGTATTACTTTAAATATCATCTCGTTAATAGCGAGGACTATTTAGAGGTAGCCACCACTAGACCAGAGACTATGTTTGGAGATGTCTGCCTAGTAGTGAATCCTACGGATAAGAGATATATAGACTATATTGGAAAGAAAGTAATAAACCCCGCTAACGGAGAAGTTATTCCAGTGATTGCGGATAGCTATGTTGATACCTCTTTTGGAACGGGAGTTATGAAATGCACTCCCGCTCATGACCCTAATGACTTTGTCATAGGAGAGAAATATAACCTTGATAAACCAGTTATTATGAACCCTAACGGGACAATGAATGAGAAATGCGGTAAATATGAAGGCTTAGATAGATATGAATGCAGAAAAGTTCTCCTTAAAGATATAAAAGAGAGCGGCGACTTCATTAAGGAAGAGAAGATCATCCACGCAGTGGGTCACTCCGAGAGAAGCGGCGCGGTAGTGGAGCCTTTTATCTCCGACCAATGGTTTTTAAAAGTAGGAGAACTCGCTAAGAGCGTGGTGGACACTCAAAACAGTAAAAATAAGATTACTTTTATCCCGTCCCGCTTTAATAAAACCTTAGTGAGATGGATGGAAAACGCCGAGGACTGGTGTATCTCCCGTCAGCTTAGATGGGGCCATCAAATTCCGGCGTATTACTCTAAAAAAGATGGGTCTATATTAGTAAGCGAAAAGCCCCCTCTCGACATAGAAAACTACGAGCAAGATAAAGACGTTCTCGATACGTGGTTTAGTAGCGCTCTATGGCCTTTTGCCTCGATGGGCTGGCCTAACATAGAGAGCGATTTATATAAGAGATATTTTCCTACTTCCGTACTTGTGACGGGCTACGACATCATCTTCTTTTGGGTGGCCCGTATGAGCTTTCAGTCTCTTCACTTTACCGGGGATGTCCCCTTTAAGAAAGTGGTAATCCACGGCCTTATAAGAGACGAAGAGGGAAGGAAGATGAGTAAGTCCCTAGGAAACGGAATTGATCCCATTGAAGTCATTAATAACTACGGCGCGGACGCTCTTAGATACTTTCTTATTAGCTCCTCAAAAGCGGGCCTAGATATGCGCTATAAAGAGGAGAAAGTTAAGTCGTCATTATCTTATCTCAATAAGATATATAACTCCGCAAGATATGTTCTAGATGTTCTCCCAACTGGCTTTAAGCCGGTTAAAGATATATCTAAGCTTAATCTCTCTATTACTGATCAGTGGATCGTTAATAAGATGGAGGAGACAGTAAAGAAAGTGAGTCATCATATGGAGCGCTATAACTTTAATAGCGCTATGACCTGTCTCTATGATTTTGTCTATGATGACTACTGCTCAAATTACCTTGAAATGAGTAAGGTAGCTCTTTCTAGTAGCATAGGCCATGAAGCGACTTACCAGGTCCTATATTACTGCCTTAAAAATATTATTCTTCTCCTTTCTCCAGTTACTCCCTTTATATGCGAAGAGCTTTATTTATCTCTTCCCACTCACCTCGAGTCAGTAAACCTAGAAACCTATCCTAGCTATCACGCTAAGTGGGTTAAAAAAGATAATGACCAATTAGTGGAAGATATCTTAAATGGAATTAAGTTTATCCGAAGTTATAAGCTATCAAATAAGATAACTCCTAATAAACCTATTCCTATCTCTATTCACTTCAAAAGAGATATTAGTAGTGATCTAGTTTCTATCTTTACGAGATTTACCTTTACTAGTGAGCTAGTTGAAACTAGCGATGTAACCACTTTAAACGGCGCGCTTTTTTCAAGTGCGTCCCTAGATTTTGTGCTCCCTAGTGAAGAAGAAGATGAAGAAGAGATTAGAAAGAGTATTGCCCTCGAGGAGAGCGAGATCGCTCGGGCGAGGGGCCTACTCTCTAACCCCGGCTTTACCGCGAAAGCGCCCGCGGATAAAGTCGCCCAAGAAAGAGAGAAACTCGCAAAGCACGAAGAGAATCTAAAAACGCTCCTCTCTAAACTCAAAAAATAAAATATTTTTGCGCGAAATAGCCCTTTTTACCCCCTATATAAATAGGAGGTTTTTTAATGAAAGTCAGAAAAATGAATAATAGCTTACTAAGGGATACAAAGGTTGGAGAGGCGATTACGCTTACCGCGGTGATGGCAGTCCTTGCCGCGGCGATCGTGGCCGCGGTTATCTGCTCTCTCGTCATGAGCGATAGCGGCACAGTTACCATTCCCGGCGGCTGGAACTTTACCTGGAGTTAATGGGTAAAATATCCCTTATTCCCCCGCTTCTTAGGCCACGCGAAAAGGCCCTAAGATACGGGATAAGCGCATTAAGCGATACTGAGCTAGTCGCTATTATTATTAGTAGCGGCACTAAAAATCACTCCGCTTTAGAGATAAGCGAGACTCTTCTAGGGGAAGGAGGACTAACAAAACTAGGAGAGTTTGAAATGGAAGATTTTACCCGTTTTGAGGGGATTAGTAAAGTGACCGCGGTCAAGCTCAGCGCGGTCTATGAAATCGCAAGAAGATATAACTACCGCCTCCTAGAGGCGGACTCCTCAGATAAAATCCCGGATCTCATAAAAAAGTATCAGCGTCTTTTTAAAGGGGAAAACCAAGAGCACCTCGTGGTTATTACCTTTAATAGACAAGGCGGAGTGATAAGGGAAACCGACTTATACCGAGGGACAGTGGAGGATGTCTCCGCTTCCCCTCGTGAGGTCCTAAGCGAAGCGCTAAAAAGAAACGCGGATAAGTTTATGCTTATCCATAACCATCCTAGCGGAAGCCTTTCCCCTTCGCACGCTGACATTCATTTTACTGAGCTTATATTGGAGCAGGCTTCTCGGCTTAATCTCCATCTTGTTGACCATGTAATTGTCACTGATAATGGCTATTTTTCCTTTCTTCACACCGACCCTCTTCCTTTAAAAAAGGAAAACTAAAATAAAAAAAGATTTGCGACTATTTTATAACTTTGTTATATTATAAAAGTTGTCGCTTCACTTGCTACAACCGCTTAGAAAAGGTAGTAACGAGAATTATAGTCTAATTCTGACCTTCATAGCGAGTACTTAGTGAACTAATTAGGAGGGACAAAAAATATGTACGCAATTATTGAATCAGGCGGAAAACAGCTCAAAGTGGAAGTCGGTGATCGCGTCTACGTCGAAAAGCTAGAGGGAGAGGTCGATTCTGAAATCACGATCGATAAAGTTCTCTTTATTGGAGACGAGAAGAAAACTAGCGTCGGTAAACCTTACGTTAAAGGCGCTTCTGTCACCTGTAAAATTGAAAAGCAGGGACTAGAAAAGAAGATACGTGTCTTCCATTATAGAGCAAAAACCAATGAGAGAAAGACTCAGGGACACCGCCAGCCCTATACCTGCCTACTCATTGAAAGTATCAATGGCTAATGATTAAAGTTAGGGTTAAATACGTAGCGGATGAGATTAGCTTGATTGACGTAAAAGGGCACGCCCTAAGCGGAGAGGAAGGAAAAGATCTCGTCTGCGCCGGAGTAAGCAGCGTCATCACGGGATGTCTTAATTCCCTTGATGATTCATCTAAATTTGTAATTAGTCTCGATAAGGGCCTTGCCCATATCGAAGTCAATAGCGCTCTTAGCGAGCATAACAGAGTGGTTCTAAAGACTCTTCTCATCTCGCTAGAGACCATTAAAGAAAGTTATCCCGAGTATATAGAGATTAGGGAAGAAAGGAAATGATAGTTATGAGATTTAAGCTTGATATACAGCTATTTGCGAGCCATAAAGGCGCGGCGAATACTAAAAACGGTCGTGATAGCGCTGGTAGAAGACTAGGCGCTAAAGTGGCAGACGGTGAGTGGTGCCACGCGGGAAGTATTATCTACCGCCAAAGAGGAACGAAAATTTATCCAGGGGAAAATACGAAAAAAGGCGGTGATGATACCATCTTTGCCCTATGTAGCGGCACTGTCCACTACGAGAGAATGGGAAAGAAAAAGAAATGCGTCCGCGTGGAAGCGGACTAGCCTCTCCCCCCTTAAAAGCAAAATAAAGACCACTGATTGTGGTCTTTTTATTTAAAACGTATATAATAAAAGTATGAAGAAAGTTTCAATTGTGGTCCCAGTCTATAATGAAGACGAAGTTCTCCCTCTTTTTGTGACGGAGCTAGATAGATCGCTTCGCAGGCTTAAAGACGAGTATTACTTTGAAACTATCTTTGTTAATGACGGCTCAACTGACGACACTTATGACTTCCTTCTTGGGGAGCAGAAAGGCTATCCCGATCTTCATATCGTTATTGTAAACCTCGATAAAAACTACGGGGATGAAGTGGCCCTTCATGAAGGGCTTCATGTCTCCACTGGGAAAGCGGTGATCGTCATGGACTGCGACCTACAGGACCCTCCCTCTCTAATTGCTGGAATGCTAGATAAGTGGGAAGAAGGGTATGAAGCGGTTAACGCTCACTATACCAAGCGTAAAAAAGACGGAGTCTTTTCCCGCCTTGGTAACTTCATGTATTACCGCACCATTAACCGTATTACTAAGGGCCGTCAAATTCCCCTTCATGTGGGTAATTTCCGCCTTCTCGATAGAGAATGCGTTGACTATATCTTAGAGCATCCAAATGGTATCTACCGCGTGGAAGCGGCCCATTCCACTAATAGAATCGCGGAGGTCAGCTACGTAAGAGAAGAGAGAAAAAGAGGGAAGGATCACTATACCACTCGGGGAATGTTTAGAATTGGAATTGAGTCCTTTATAAGTGTCTCTAGCTCTCCATTTCAGTGGGTCTTCCCCTACGCTTTAACCTTTACGATTATCGCTATATTAGCCATGGCCGCTGAGATCACTCTCTTTGTTTTAATCACTCTCTTCTTTATTATGAGCGAAGTGGCTATTGCCTGGATAATCGGAGTGTCGATCGCTCTTGATGTTATTTTAATTATTATTTTTGGAGTATTAACTACGCTATGCACCGCGACGCATAATATCTATCTCGATCTCAATAAAGAGATGTCTTTTAAAGAAGACGAAATCGTAAAAGAAATAATTAAGGGAGAAAAATAATGACTTTTATTGACCGCGTTGTCATTGAAGTCAGAAGCGGTAAAGGAGGAGACGGAATGATCTCCTTCCATAGGGAAAAATATGTCTCCCACGGAGGCCCCTCTGGAGGGAACGGTGGGAGAGGCGCAAGTATCTACTTTACCGCCTCAAAAAAGATAAATACTCTCTATAACTTCCGTCACTCTAAAGCCTTTATCGCGGAGGACGGCGAAAAAGGCGGCACAGAAAACTGCTTTGGAAGAAAAGGAGAGGATCTATATATCGAGGTTCCTGTTGGCACTGTCGTCTATCTAGAAGATGGCCATGAGTTCCTCTTTGACCTATCAGAAGACGGACAGACCGTGATGGTCGCTAAAGGGGGAAGGGGAGGAAGAGGTAACGCCGCCTTTAAGTCAAGCGTTAATAAAACCCCAAAAGTCGCGGAAAACGGCGCCCCAGGCGAAAGTAAGCGCCTCATCCTCGAGCTTAAGCTACTTGCAGATGTCGGCTTTATTGGTCTCCCTAGCGTTGGTAAAAGCACGCTTCTTGCCGCGATAAGCGCGGCAAGACCAGAGATTGCGGATTACCCCTTTACGACGCTTGTGCCTAACCTAGGCGTAGTGGCCTTAGGCGATGAGTCCTTTGTGGCCGCTGATCTTCCCGGTCTTATTAAAGGAGCACACCAAGGGAAAGGACTAGGACTACAGTTTCTCCGTCATATAGAGAGATGCCGTGTAATCGTTCATATCATCGATATGAGTGATAACGGAAGAGATCCCTATCAGGACTATAAAGAAATAATGGGGGAGCTAGAAGCCTATGGGTTCGGCCTTCTTAAAAGGCCGATGATTATAGTGGCCTCTAAAATGGATGAAGAGGGAGCAAAAGAAAAACTTACTTACTTTAAAAAGAAAGTAAAAAAGGATGTCATTGAAATATCCGCATTAACGGATATGGGATTAGACACTCTTATTAGAAAGTGTCTTGATACGCTTAAGGTGACGCCATTATTTCCGCTATATGATGAAGATAACGACGAGGAGCAGATGAAGGTCTATACCTTAGGGGAAGAAGAAAAAGAATTTGAAATTAATAGAAGTAAAGAGCATGAATTTACGATAAGTGGAGAGAGAATAGAAAGATACTATAAGATGTGTAATCTCTCTACCGATGAAGGAATGATGAAGCTTATCTCTCACCTAAGGAGAGTGGGCGTTGATGACGCCCTTGAAAAACTAGGAGCGAAAACGGGAGACGAAGTTATCCTATGCGACTTCGTCTTCGAATACGTGGAGTAAAATGAAGGACAAAATTGATATTGCGGTGCTTGCGGGCCTAGTGGCCGCGCTTCTCATCCTCATCGTCATTATTCTCTTTGTCCTCATCTATTAAAGGAGAACGTATATGATTTATTATCTTAAAGGAATAATCACGGAAAAGCATGAGCATGAAGTCATAATCGACGTCCATGACGTCGCTTATTCTTTATTTGTTTCTCACCCAGGTTCCTATCAATTGGGAGAGGAATATCTTATTTATACCTATGACGTCATCCGTGAAGACGAAGAGTATCTTATAGGCTTCTCATCATTAGAAGAGAAAGAGCTATTTACTAGTCTTATTAAAGTCAAAGGGCTCGGCCCTAAAAGCGTCATTATCGCTTTAAGCGAGGTCACTCCCGATATGGTTATTGACGCGATTAAAGCTAATAATGTCGCCTTCCTAAAAAGACTACCCGGTATTGGAGGGAAAGCCGCTTCTCAGATCATCCTTGACCTAAAGGGAGAGATAGCGGACACTAACTTAAACCCAGGGGAGTATGAAGCCGCTTATAGCGCTCTTAAGGATATGGGCTTTAAAGGCGCGGCCATTGATAGAACACTCGCAAAGATAAACGCTCCAACTGGTAGTGCTGAGGAAATGATAGCGCTTGCCCTTAAAGAGCTAGGAAAGAAGTAAGTATGCCCCGCATAATGGACGCTAACCCTACGGAAAGTGAAAGAGAAGAAGAGATCTCTCTTCGCCCTTTAACGCTCGATGATTATGTGGGACAAGAGGACCTAAAAAAGAACCTACGTGTCTTTATAGGAGCGGCCCTTCACCGCGAGGAGCCTCTTGATCATATCCTTTTATATGGCCCGCCTGGACTAGGAAAAACGACCCTTGCTTATGTTATCGCTAATGAGATGCATACCCATATAAAACTTGTTAGTGGTCCGTCCCTAGAAAAAACAGGAGATATCGCGGCGGTTCTCTCTAGCCTAGAGCCGGGAGACGTCTTGTTTATCGACGAGATTCACCGCCTCCCTAAAGTAGTGGAGGAAGTATTATATAGCGCGATGGAAGACTTTACTCTCACCGTCATGGTAAATAAGGATACAGGCGGTAAAGAGATTAGTATTCCTCTTCCTCCCTTTACGCTTATTGGAAGCACCACCAGAGCGGGAGATCTCTCTCAGCCTTTACGAAGTAGATTTGGCTTTACCGAAAGACTTAGCTTTTATAGGGAAGAAGAAGTAGAGAAAATAGTAAAGAGAACCTCAAGAGTATATAGCTGCCCTATAAGCGATGAGGCGGCAAAAGAGATTGCAAAAAGAAGTAGAGGAACACCCCGTATCGCTAATAGACTCTATAAGAGAGTAAGAGACTTTGCTAACTACGAGGGAAAAGATGAAATAGATATAGAGATTGCTTTAAAAGCCTTAAACGCTTTAAAAGTGGACCCTATCGGTCTAGATGAAGTAGATATCCACTATCTTACCACTCTTATTGAGAGGTTTAATGGGGGGCCAGTGGGCCTAGAGGTTTTATCAAGCGCCATCGGCGAGGAAAGCGGTAACCTTGAAGATGTCTATGAACCTTATCTTATTCAGATCGGCTTTATTGATAGAACCCAAAAGGGGAGAGTGGCCACGATAAAAGCCTATGACCACCTTAAAAAGACTCATCAAGAGAGTCTCTTATAAATTTTAAATATTTAAATAAAAAGTATCCATTAGGATACCTTTATTTTGTAAACACTCCGCTTTCAATCAGTGTCTTAACTCCGTTAATCGCTTCATCATACGGAGTATGATCAAATAAGAGATAGATGGTAGTAGCATTATAGCTCGCTTTAAAAATATCTTTACTAATTATTTCCTTAAGAAGTTCATTAATATTATATTTTTCATCAGCACTGACACACGATGTTGCTTTGCTATTATTTCTATCAGTTCGCACTTCATGAAACAGATTAATAAAATCTTCATTAAGTGAGATATAGGGAAGGATTTTATAGATGTCATATATATGACGGGCTTGACCAGTTTCTGTTCCTTTAAGATAGTAGTCACAAATAGCAAAAACTTTATCAATTACTGTTCTTTCTAGTTTTTGAACTTTAATATCAAAAGGGGTTAAATCATATTCTTCGATAATATTATCTAAACCATTTTCATAAAGATATGTATAAATATAAGAGGAAATATTTTTCACTTCATAAGGATATGTTTTAACCATAAAGGCGGTTTCAATAAGAACGACTGGCTTAATATAAGTTGATTTATAAGAGGGTCTATAATCCACTTCGTAGCGGTTAAATATTCTTTTTGATCTCGTTTTATCTATATTTAAAATTACAAAATTTAGTTCCTCGCAGATTTGTTGAACCGCTCTTTTATAGCTTTTTCTTTCCCCCTCGGTAGCCACTTCTTTAGTGGTGGTGATATCGATATCCTCTGAGAAGCGATCTATTATATTAAAGCATTTAGAAAGGGAAGTTCCTCCTTTGAAAAGAAGATTAGGGAGTTTCTCATTAAGCTTTTTGAGAATAAGGACCACAAAATAGTCTTTCTCGACGACCTCTGGGTTATCCATATTTAAATATCTTGTGGTTTGGTTAATTACTTGGTCAAATAGTCTTTTGTTTTCGTGTAGATTCATTATTATATCACCCCGTAAAATAGCATTTTTTTCATGGTGTTCCCTGGGAAATATTTAGCGAGATCTAAAAGGGATTTCCTCGTGACCTTTTTCTTTTTCATATAGCCTTTAACTTCTTCTACCGCTCTTTCATTTA
>JAJQAM010000006.1 GCA_021203805.1 Coprobacillus sp. | reverse complement strand
TTATGAGAAAAAATAAGTTTATTTGTTTAATGGGTGTTGTAATGCTTTCATTATGCGGCTGCGAGAAAAAGAGCTCCGAAGTTGATGAACACGAAATATATGAACATTTTTTTAAACCAAGAGTTGAAGTTCATGTTTATAACAAAGACGGGGAAAAGATTACAAACCTTGATTATAGAGGCGATGAACAAGTAACGTTTTATACAAACGAAGTATATATTTTTCAGATTGATATCAGCCCTAAAGGCGGCGCCGTTAAATACTCAGATCTCCTTATCAGTTTTGAATATGACGAGGAATATATTAGTTTAGCGGACTGCGATGAAGATTATGATTGGAATAACACTTATTATTTCACTGGTCTTAAAGAAATAGATGAAACTAAATTAGTGATTCATCATGAGCGCGTAGAAGATCCTAAGACTCTATTAATAACTCTCGTAGATAGTCTAGAAATTGACAACGAATAATTAGCTATATATATTAAAAGTATGAAAAATAAAGCTAAGAGGAGTGTTTTTATCTTATCTTTATGCGTGGTGGCCGCTATTCCTTTTGCGGGTAAAAGTCTTGTTTTTGATGTCGCACCAGTAGACAAAAAAGAAGCCAGTGTTAATAGCGTTCTACAAAGCGAAATTTTGATTGATGAAGATGAGAGGGTACTTGAATCTTATTTAAATAAATGCGACGATTTAATCTCTTTTGTGGAATCCAATTTTTCTACATTTGTAAGAGAAACTGAGAGCACTACCGGCAAGTTAGAAGCATCATATGTAGAATACACTAGTTACACCTATATCATTGAAGATGAAACATTCGGTGTGTATTTTGATCCCAATACAGACGCAAATCCATCTTTGCAATTTTTTATATTGGATTAGAGGTGAGTTATGAAAAGAAACGCTAGTAAGTTTATTTGTTTGGCTATAGCTCCATTAATGGCCTTATGCAGTTGTGGAGGATATTCTGATACAAAAGATTGGACCATGTATCTTCCGTTGTCAGCTAATATTCGTATGTCTGTTTGTGATGAAGATGAGAATGAGATATATTTACTAAAAGATGACGGTGATTATTCAATAACACTAACGATAGAAAAAACATATGTGGTATGGCTATATCATTTTCCGAGTTACGGGGTGAAATTTACGGATTGGGGTTATGTTTTCGAATATGAAAAAGAATACCTTGATATTCAAGATTACGATCCAGAAATGGAGTGGGACAATAAATGGACCTTTGTGGGTTTAAAAGAAACAGAGGAAACAACAATGGTAATACATAATGAATCTATCAAAGAATCAAAAACGGTAAAGATTACTCTGGTGTCACCTGAAACTGATGATCAAGAATCTATTATATAAAACCGCTGCAAAAGCGGTTTTTTCTTGCTTTTTTATATAATTAGGAGTATAATAAATAATTAGAGCATTAGAAGAGATTATAGATGCTTAAAGATGGATCAATAAATCCATTTTTTATTTAATAAAAACCCACCTTCTAGGTGGGTCTTTTTTATTCATCCGCTTCGTATTTAGCGAGGGCCGATTTGTGAGCCTCTATAACTTTCTGCTTTAATGACTCCGGCTCTAAAACCTTAATGTATAGAGAGTACTGGAGGCACCAATAGAGAAGCGATGTTTCATTACACTTGACCTTCACCACTATCTTATCGCCGGAAGGGACAAATACCGCGTTATCTCCAAACCAGTCAATTACAAACCTCACGTGTTCTTCTGTGTCTACTTCTAGATAAGCGGTAACAGCCTCTCCACCAATGAGATAGATATGCTCATTAAGATAACTAGTAAGATCAAAGCCTCTTAATTCTTCAATCTCTGACATATCTTTAAGCTCCCAGTCGTCTCTAATCCTGATATTAGTGATGTAATCAAGGCGGAAGACATTTAAAGGATTATATTTAGTCCTATAATTACAAAGAAGGTAGTAGTTACCAAAGTTATTTACAAGAAAATATGGGGAGACAACGTATTCATATCCATCATTTCTCGCTACTGACTTCCCCTTCTTATCATAAGTGAGATATTGGAATCCCACTCTCTTATGTTTCTCCATCGCCTCATGAATGATATCGATTGTATAGAAGATTTCGCTGTTATTAGTTCTTGTTAGATCATATGTCTTATCGACGAAGTCATATTCTTTTCTCTCATAGATAGAAAGGCAACTATTGACCTTTCTTACGAGCTTAGTCGCGCTATTAGCGGGAATGCTCTTTGAGGAGAATATCGCATCGACGATAAAGGCCACCTCACTACTCTCAAGCTCACGTGATAAAAGGTAATAGCCTCCACGCTTTCCGCTGTTGACATCATAGTCAAGAGCGTCGAGTATGGCTAAAGACGAAGCAATACTCTTTCTCTCAACAGAGAGACCATATATTTCTTTTATTTTTTCAGCTATTTCGTTCTGTGTAAGGTGGTGGTTTTCATCGGTATAATCTTGTAATACCTTTAAAACAAGCAAAACCGAGGCTTTCTTTTGTTGACTTATATCCATTTCGTAATCCTTCTATCTAACTATTATAAAATAAGTCTTTCCCTTTTTAGTGGGCACTAAGATGTTACCCTCTTATTGGTTTTCGTCTTTTCAATTTTCAAAGGTTAGACTCATTAATAAAAATATGCAATAAAAAAATACACATTAAATGAAAAAGGGCAAATATTGAAACTAATTAAATTAGGGCCTAGTAGTTTAAAAAAGAGTCCCCATGGGGCTCTTTTTACCTTCTAATGTGGGTTATTACTATAGAAGTTTAATAATTTCATCGACTTTTGCAAGTGTCGCTCCATATAAATCATGCATCTTTTTGAGAGCACCGTCGTGGTCCTCCTGGGTAAACGCCGTGGTGCCGTCAGTTGCAACCACGACATTAAAGCCAAGATAATAGGCATCTGCAGCGGTATGCTCAACGCATATATGGGTGTGCACTCCAACAAAGATAAGGGTATCCACACCAAGCTCACTTAAAAGGACGTCAAGATCCGTTCTAAAGAAAGCGGAATACCTCGTTTTTAAAATCATATAATCCTTAGTGGAATCATAAGACAATGGGGCAATAGGGCTAGTTCCCGTGGTTCCTCTAACGCCGTGCTCTCCCCATAAGCCAAACTCATGATCAATTCCTTTGTAGTGGGAATCACAGGCAAAGATAACTGGAACCTTCTTATTTCTAGCCTTTTCCACTAATTTAGAGACCGGCTGAACAATAGAGGGTGCTCTATCAAACTTAAGGTCTCCATAAAAGAAGTCATTAATCATATCAACGACTATAACAGCGTACTTATGCTCTTCGCTTTTGCTCATAATATTATTCCTCCTCGTCTATATCGTCGTCATCAATAAAATCATCAAGCTGATCGTCAAGATCTTCCATGAAAGCGCTCATACGGTTACCCGCTTCATCAAAGACTTCACCGACATCTTCCATGCTTCCTGATAATTTATCTTCGTTTTCCTCGGCAAAGTCATTAGCGCCTTTAATAAGACTATTCATCTTTTCATCAAATTTATCCGCATTGTCATTAAGCTTATTAAGAAAGGAGTCCGCTTTATCACTTGCTTCTTCTATCTCTTTATTAGCTTCCTCAAAAGCGGCTTTTATTCTATCTCTTAACTTTGGCATTCTTTTTATCCTTTTTTATGAGGCTTTCATAAGCACTGGCAAAGATATATAGAGCGCCAAAGGCGCTATTACACACAAGCATGGCAATGGCTCCTCCTCCATAGGAGAAGGCATAACCACTATAGATAGTGGTTACTAGATCATTACCTACCATGCTCTTACTATAAACAAATAAGAAGATAGAAAGGCCAAGGAATATTGTGGCCACTACTATAAGGGTAATTAATCTATTCTTATTTGAAGGTATTTTATTTAACTGATATATCTTAATTCTATCCATGACTCTTCCGTAGACAAATCCGCTTAATAGGAGAAGGAGTCCTCCCAGGACAAACATGAAGCAGGGCCAAGTATATTTCACCACTCCGGTCCCGCCGTCTCCATGAATAATAGAGAAGTTATAGGTTTGATGGGTTGCGGTTCCTATGTCTTCAATCTTAAAGATTGAAAAGAACATTGTAATAACAAAAGCGAGAACAAATAAAACCGCCACTGTATTAGAAAAGGTGCGGTCACTAGCGGCCATTAAACCTTGCTGCTCATCACTTATAGTGACTGGGTTTTTGCTCTTAGCGCCATCCTTAGTGAGCTTAGCCCCGCAGTTACCGCAGTATAGGTCATCATCACTTACTTCTTTTCCGCATTTAGTGCAATACATATCTATTCCTCACTGATAAATATTTTATATTTATTTCTCTTTATATTCATTTATTTTCTATGGCGGCTAGTAATATTACACTGCTCAAATAGAACCACTACAATATAGACAATTCCTAAAACAAAGGTAAGAATAACATCGGCTACTCCATAGCTAGATAAGTCTTCCCCGCCTACGGCAAGGACTAAAAATATTATTCCAATAATAAGAATAATAGATGCTGCTGCCGTAGTACCTATTTTGTATCTATTAGTATTCCTTTCTTTTTGAGATGAGCGGAGCTCTTCTGGATTAAGGAAACAAACTAACAAATAGCCCACCATATAAAAGGCAATATCAATAAAAATAATAGCAAAGAGGAAGAACATCCAGTCTGCATCATCTAAATAAATATCGCTAAGGATAGATCCGTATCCTTCAAAGATGGGGGTGAACACTAAAACAATTGTTAGAGCAAGAAAAATAGCTAAGACGGTAATTGACCATTTCTTATCTTTATATGAGCTAGTGGCGCTACTACTTGCTTCTACCTTATTGCCTACACTTTTTTGATTAAGAGGATCGGTTCTAAGGGGGTCTCCCTTTTCATCCACACCAAAAGAGATATAGCCTTCCTCGTCTTCTATGCGTTTAGGCTGGGTCTTTGGCTTATAGATGACTTCACTCCCGCAGTAGGGACAATAGTCTGCATCATCTGGTATTTCTTTTCCGCATTTGTGGCAGTACATACTCTTTATCTCTAAAAGAAAAGTTTATATTATCTCACTCTAATTTTCTATTTTATTAATTAGAACACACACGCTCACGTGCGTACGCATACGCTAGTTATTTACGTGCTAAAGAGACAATTGTTTCGACGTGAAATGAGCGGGGAAACATATCTAATGGCTGGATAGTTTCAATCGAATAATCATCCATTAAAAAGGTAAGATCACGAGCTAGGGTAGCGGGATTACAGGAGATATAAATTATTCGTGATGGAGAGTTAGTAGTGAGAGCATCTAAAAACTCTTTAGTGCTTCCTTTGCGGGGGGCATCCATAATCACGACATCAAATTTTTCATCGGTGTTTACAAGGTATTCACTGCAGTCCGCATTGATAAGTGAGATGTTAGTAATGCCGTTCTCCTTAGCGTTTCTAATAGCATTCCTGTGAGCGCTTTTTTCAAGCTCCACACAGGTAACTGATTTAACCCACATTGACGCTATCATTCCGATAGTGCCAACCCCAGAATAAGCATCAAGGAGATTATCATCTTTAGTGAGATGAGCAAGTTCAAAAGTTTTTGAATAAAGCCGCTCCACTTGCACTGGATTCACCTGGAAAAACGATCTAGAAGAAATATTAAAATTTATTCCTAAAATTGAGTCTTTTATGAATCCTTTGCCGTATAGGACCTTTTCTTTTTCGCCTAAAATGACATTTGTGTCCCTTGTGTTGATGTTTTGAACCACGGTCGTAATCTCGCTATGTTTCTCACTTAGGGCTTTTACAAAGTTATTTCTTGATGGAAATGAGTCGCAGTTAGTAACAAGAACCACCATAATTTCGTCGTAGTGGTAGCTAGTGCGGATAAGAACATGACGAATAACACCGCTTCTATTATCTTCGTTATAGGGCTCAATATGCATCGACATCATGAGGTCTTTAATCGTAGATAAGATGGAGGCTGCTCTCTTATCTTCGATAGAGCACTCTTTAATAGGAATTATCTTATGAGTTTTAGCCTTATAAAAACCATAGATTATGTCCTTCCCGTTTCTTTGGAAGGGCACCTGAATTTTATTACGATAGTTATAGGGATTATCCATTCCGATAACATCATTAACTTCATGATTAATATGACCGATGCGGTGAAGCGCATCCTCAACTTTTTTCTTCTTAAAAGCGAGCTCATATTCATAGGTAGTGTTTTGAAAGGAGCAGCCACCGCAGGAGGTAGAGATAGGGCAAAGCGGCTCTATTCTACTAGGGCTCTTTTCAATAAGATTAACAATATGAGCATAGGCCACTCCGTGGGAACGGTAGTCAATCTCAACTTCGGCCTTTTCTCCAAGCAAAAGTGCATCCACAAAAATGGTCTCATTAAATAGTTTAATAACACCCTTGCCTTCGCTAGTGAGATCAGTACACACTCCAATTATATGGTCGTTTTTCATTAATTTATTCCTTTTTTGCCCGTTTTTAAAAAGAAAACAACGGGTTATTCAATCCCGTTTGATTTCTTAATATATTCAATTTCTTCGGCAGGATTAAGCCTAGGGAAGAGAGGCGAGGCCTCATTAAGTTTTTGACCTCCAAGCACCCCAAAGGTATAAATCTTATTATAATCGCGGAGCTCCTCGCTAACATTAAGCTGATCAAAGAGCTTTTCTATCGATTCTGTAAGAATTGGGCGGTATAAATGACCGCTTATATATAAGACATTAACTAAATGAGACATCACCGAAGCAAGTTTCTCGGTTTCACCCGCTTTTGCAAGCTCCCATGGTTTAGTGTCATCAATATATTTATTGGTGGCGCTTACAAGTTCATTAACATAAACATATCCTTCGGTAAGTCTAAGGTCATCTTCAGCCTCTTCATATTTACTAATAGTGGACAAGGCTAAATCCTCTAAATCTTTATCAAAATCTGTTTTAATTCCGGCGTATTTTGGGCAAATCCCTGCAAAATACTTATTAATCATTCCCATTGTGCGGTTTAATAAATTTCCTAAAGAATTAGCGAGATCTGCATTGATTCTTTCCACAAACTGCTCAGGACTAAATGAGCCGTCACTTCCAAAATTAGTCTCTCTAACGAGGTAGTAACGGACAGCATCTGCGCCATATCTATCGATTAAAGGAATAGGATCTATGACGTTTCCTTTGGATTTGCTCATCTTCGAGTCCTTCATCATAAGAAGACCGTGGACAAACTCCCTATCAGGGAGTCTAAGACCCATAGACATAAGGAATTCGGGCCAGTAGATAGCATGGAACCTAGTGATATCCGCTCCTAGGATATGAATGACTTCGCATTCTGGGTCTTCCCAGTATTTCTTATAGAGGGAATCATCATCGCTTAAATAGCCAAGTGCACTGATATAATTTGAGAGAGCGTCAAGCCAAACATATATAACATGTTTAGGGTTTTCTCTAATAGGAATTCCCCACGAAAAAGACGTTCTAGAAACGCATAAATCCTCTAAACCTGGCTTAATAAATGTATTTATCATCTCATTTTTACGGGATTCAGGAAGGAGGAATTTTGGATTATCCTCGAAGAATTTCATGAGCTGGTCAACATACTTAGAGGACTTAAAGAAGTAGGCTTCCTCTTCCGCTATCTCGACAGGTCTATGGCAATCTGGACATATGTGATCAGGTCCCGCTTGAGTGTCGGTCCAAAAGGCTTCACATTCTTTACAGTACCAGCCTTTATACTTACCAAGATAGATGTCATCATTCTCCATGAGCTTAGTGAAGATTTGCTGGACTGTCTTAGTGTGTCTTTCTTCCGTGGTTCTAATGAAATCGTCATTAGAGATATTTAGTTTCTTCCAAAGATCCTTAAAAGTCTCCGCTATCTCATCAACGAATTGCTGTGGATCTTTGCCTTGTGCTTTAGCGTTCTTTTCAATCTTCATGCCATGCTCATCATCACCTGTAAGGAAATAGCATTCAAACCCTCTATTTCTCTTATAACGAGCAAAAACATCTGCCATAACAGTGCAGTAAGCATGACCAATATGAAGCTTAGCGCTTGGATAATATATTGGAGTGGTGATATAGAATCGCTTTTTCATACATTCAAATTATAAAAGAAAATTAGTCTATTTTAAATTAAATAAAAACACAGGTTTGAAACCTATGTTTTTTACGGAGATAAATGTATGAGTTTTACTTGTCTTCTTCTGTTTTAGCAGTGGTGGTCTCCCCTGTAAGTCCATACTTACGATTGAATCTATCAACAGGGCCATCAACTTGAACATAACGCTGCTTGCCAGTATAGAATGGATGGCAGTTACTGCAGGTATCCACTTTAATACTTTCTAGTGTGGATCCGGTCTCAAAGGTCGCACCGCATGAGATGCATGTCACTGTGCAACGATGATATTCTGGGTGAATTCCTTTTTTCATTGTGTTTTTTTCTCCTTCCGCCTTGGAAATTACTTTATCCAAAGTAAGTCGCAAGTAAGAATATACCATAACGAAGAAATAAAAACACTATTTTTAATAATTTTTATTAAAAAAGATTATAATAAACAATAGTATGAAAATCGTTGTTGTTAGCGACACTCACCATGTATCAGACTTTATAGATACAATTCCAGGAATAGAAAAAGCTGATTTATATCTCCACGCTGGAGATAGCGGTATTCCTGAATCATATCTCTATCCGTTTAAATCGGTCATGGGTAACTGCGACTTCGATGATCATGATAAGTATCTTACTGAGTATTGCCCACTTGGTAAGATAATTATGAAGCACACTCCGTTTACTGAATCAGAAATCAATAGCTTTAAACAAAGAGGCTATGCCATCTTCATTCACGGGCACACTCATGTGAGAAAGTTTGAAAACCGGGGTGATGTTTATATTATTAATCCTGGTTCCCTTTATTTCCCTAGAGACGGGTTAGCGGGCTCTTACCTCGTCCTTGATGTTGATGAAAACGGGATAAAGTATGAATTTAAGGAGCTTATTGACTAAAATAAGCAAAAAATCCAAAGCAAAGGAGAAACATAGATGTTAAGCAAAAAACTAGCGATGGAAGTTCTTAACACAGCGTTATCAACAGGCGGTGATTACGCTGATATTTTTGAAGAACATAGCACCGCTCAAGCAATTAGAACAGATAAAGATAAGATTGATACCTGCTCCACTAATTATCTTGATGGCGTGGGCATTAGACTTCTTCTCGGTAATCAGTGTGTTTATGGCTACACTAACGACTTAAGTAAGAAGAGTTTACTAACTCTTGCTTCTAATCTTTCTAAGTCGTTTGCTGGTAAGCAAATCGTTAAAGTCTCGTCACTAGAGAAGCAGTCATATAAGAATAGAAACAAAGTCAAAATCTCATATGATGAAGTTCCTATTGAGAGAAAGCTTCATCTCATAGATATCGTTATTGATGAAGTCAAAAAGAACTACGATCCACGCATTATTAGATATGTCTGCACATTCTCCACAACTAGACAAAATGTGACCATTTTTAATTCAAAAGGGAAATATTTTAATCGAATTCAAGAGTGGGGACAACTTTCATGCTCCTTTGTAGGTATGGACGAATCAGGCTATGAAAACTCCGTTATGATTGATAGGTATCAGAATAATATTGATACCTTTAAAGAAGAGACAATTAGAGAAAAGACTAAGAAAGAAATCGATAATCTAATTAGACTACTTGGAGCAAAGGAGTGCCCCGCTGGAGTTATGCCGGTAGTCGTAGGTAATGGTTTCGGTGGTGTTTTATTCCATGAGTCCTGTGGTCACCCACTTGAAGCATCTAGTATTGCCCTTGGATTATCATGTTTCTGCGGTAAAGAGGGCGAATATATTGCTTCTCCTATTGTTTCCGCAGTAGATGATTCCACTATACCATATGAATGGGGGTCAATCGATATTGATGATGATGGTAATCTTGGCTGCAAGAGACAGCTCATTAAAGACGGGGTCTTAACGAATTTCATGATTGATGATTTTAATGGAAGAAGAATGAATAGAGACGGTAATGGAGCGTGCCGCAGACAAAACTATAGATATATGCCGACATCTCGTATGTCTAATACCTATATAGAAAACGGCAAATCCACACCTGAAGAAATCATAGAAAACACGAAACTTGGCCTATACGCTGTCTCGTTTTTAGGGGGTAGTGTTAATCCTGGAACAGGTGAATTTAACTTCGCCGCAAGCGAAGCATATATCATTCGTGATGGAAAGATATGTGAGCCTGTAAGAGGAGCAGTCCTCATTGGTAAAGGCTACGAGATATTAAAAGAAATCGATATGGTGGGCAATGACCTAGAGCTTGCTGGTGGAACCTGCGGGGCGGCTTCTGGATGGGTCTATGTAAACGTCGGACAGCCCACACTTAGAATAAAGAAAGTTCTAGTCGGTGGTAGAGGAGGAAAACTTGAATGAAATACGATAAATTCTTTAATGAAGCAAAAGAGCACGGAATAAGTGACTCTCAGCTTATTATAACAAGCCATTACTCTCTATCTTTCTCCATTTTTAATGGAGAAACCAAAGATTATGAGATCTCTGATGGAGCGTCTTGCCTTGCTCGTGGCATCTATAAAGGAAAACTAGGAAGCGTCAGCTTAGACCACTATGATAATTCAAAGGTTTCTTCAATTGTAAATAGAATAATTGAAAGCGCCTCCATCATAGAAAATGATGACCCAGTCTTTATCTATGAAGGAAGCCCTAAGTATCATAAATTCAACATTTATAATAAGCACCTAGGAGAAGTTTCTACTGATGAAAAGATTAATATTACTCATCAGATATGTGATCTAATCTTAGCGGCGGACCCACGCATAAGTAATGCTGAAGTAGGCTACTCCGAGACAGTTGTAAACTATTCAATATTTAATTCAAAAGGATTAAAACTAACGCAGAAATCGAATTATTTTGATATTATTGCAGAAGTTTTTGCAGAAGAAGGAGGCGTTACTAAATCCTCTTATGAATACATTATCTCTAATAAAATAGAAGAGATAAATGCTGAGGAATTTGCCGCGAAATGTGTTAAGTCTGTTCTTAATCAGTTAGGCGGCGTATCTATTCCAACTGGAACCTATAAAGCAATTCTAGCCCCTGAGGTAACTGCTCAGTTCTTAGACGCTTGGCTTAGCCACGCTTCAAGTGATGCCGTGCAAAAAGGGGTGTCCTTATGGATAGATAAGAGTGGAACACAAGTCGGAAGTCCAAAAATAACTGTTATTGATAGGCCACAAGCAAGAAATATCTTTGGAAGATACTTTGATGATGAAGGCGTTGCCACTTATGATAAGCCCATCATTAAATATGGAATCCTTAATACTTATATCTATAACCTAACAACCGCTGCGAAAGCAGGCGTAGAAACAACAGGTAATGGATATTCCGCTGGCGGTAAGACGGGGGTGGATTTCGGATTTATCACTCTTAAACCAGGTAGAAAAACTCTAAATGAGCTAATGGAAAAGATGGGTGATGGCGTCTATATAACTGAAATTGAAGGACCTGGATTAAACGCACAGAACGGGGCGTTTTCAATGCAATCCACCGGTTTCTTAGTGGAAAACGGAAAGATTAGTAAGCCACTTGATCTCATCACGATAAGCGGTAATATCTTTGATTTATTTAAGGATGTAACCGATGTAGGAAGCGAGCTTAAACTCACCGCTAGTTTATCTAATGGTGGAGAGATTCCACCTGTGCTTGTAAAGAAATTACTTGTTGGTTCAGAGTAATATTTACTGTTAGTTATTCAAAAAAGACGGGCTTCCCGTCTTTTTATTTGATTGCTTTAGTGCATCTTCCCCGCATGAACTTTTTTATGTTTTCTTCTTTTCCTTCATAATACTCGACAAGAAGGGTTCTAAACCTTTCAACATCTTCGCTTGCGATAGTAAGTAGACCTGCACCATGTTTTATTAGATAGTGGTTGGCAAAAATAATTGCGGTTCTTTTGTTCCCGTCGATAAAAAATTGTCCTTTCATTATATAAAGACACATTTCAATAGCATTATCAAAATAATCAGCATTATCGGAATCTAGCAAGTTAAGTTTGTCCTTTATATCAGCTTCCACAGGAAATGGGGGAACATATGACGTACCACTTATAGAAACAGGGACAACTCTAAGACGATCTGCTGTATCATAAAAATTCTCGTTTATAATTCGAGAAATATAGCAAAGCAAATTGAAATCCGTTTTGCATCTTAGAACATCCTTATCAAGAACGGATTCCCAAGCATGTTTTAAATTTAATATTTTTTGGGTGTCGCTTGCATTGACTCCATTAATAACACCATTATTTATAATTGTCTCGGTGTCGGCAAACGTAGCACTTACCCCTTCAAGAACCCCCTGATTATATATAACATTGGGGAGGGATCTTTTAGCAAAGTCAATATTTATAAGTACATCGTTCGGAAGCTCATTGCTATTATAGCCAAGCGCAGTAAGCTCTTTGTTAATCGCCTTTAATCTCTTATTAATTTCTTTCGCTCTAGAGGTTTGGTTAAGAAGGACTTTATAAGCATTATCAGAATAAGGGCCAACATAAGTAGAACTAATTCTCCCTATTTCTCTCTTTCTTACATATAAATAATCACCACTAGAAAGGTGTTTAATCTCTATAGTGCCTTTATAAGGAATAGATTTTAATTCATTAGTTAATAAGGCTTTTTCGTTTAATAGTTCGTCGGTTTTCATAATCTTTTAGGGAACATTTATATAGAAATTATAGTCATTTGTTCCCTAAAGTCAATATATATAAAAAACAAAAAATGTATTAAATAAAAACTCATATGTCTTATTTCTCGCTTGTTTTATCTTTTTTTGAAGATTTACTAGATTTCTTTGTGGTTTCTTTTTTCTTGGTTTTCTTTTCTTCTTCCACTACTGGTTTATGTCTTTTAGCAACTTTCTCTTTGCGTTTTTCTCGCTGCTTCTTTTCTCTTTTTGGCATCGTAAAGAAGACTATTATGAGAACCACTACAAGAATAACTACTATAATTATTCCAACCCAAAAGCCAATGTTCACGCCCCATAGTTCAGTTGCGCCAAACATCCTATCCCAGAGTCTATCCCAAAATCCTAATTCTTCATCCATAGTTTATAGTAGCTCTCCATAGTGTTTTATATAGGCCTTCTTGATCAGCTGCGCAAGTAGCATGTACAGGATTACGCAGGGGATAAGGAAGGCAAAGAACATTCCTGGAAGTGAAGTAAATCCAAGTAATGGTCCAAGTGGAGTAAATGGTATCACAGTGACCACTAAAATACCAAGGAATGTCGCCGTGGTAACTAAAGCGGAAGCATGAGACTGGAAGAAAGGTACTTTTGGAGTTCTAATCATGTGAATGACAAGAGTCTGTGTCCACATGCTAAGGACAAACCATCCCGCCTGGAACATCATCATATATTGTTCCTGAACCTCAGGATCACTAATCTGATAATAAGTTAATCCATTTGCCCCTTCGACATATCTTGGGCAGAAGACAAAGAACATAAATAAGAAGGTTATAAAATCAAATATCGAAGACACGGGTCCCATCCACAGCATGAAAGAACCCACACTAGAAGCATCCCAGTTCCTAGGCCGTTCTATAAATTCTTTATCAACATTATCCCATGGGATAGAGGTACACGCTAAATCATAGATCAGGTTCAGTAAGAGGAGCTGAACGCTCATCATTGGAAGGAATGGGAGGAATATAGCGGCTACTAGAACTGACAGAGCATTACCAAAGTTAGAAGAGGCGGTAAGCTTAATATACTTAATCATATTGCCATATGTCTTTCTGCCTTCTATAACTCCCTGCTCAAGTACCATTAGATCCTTTTCAAGGAGAATGATGTCAGCACTCTCTTTAGCGATATCCACAGCATTATCAACAGAGATACCAATATCAGACGATTTCATCGCCTGAGCATCATTTATTCCATCTCCCATAAACCCTACAGTATGGCCGTTATTTCTAAGAATTGTGACAATTCTAGCTTTCTGATCGGGAGTAAGTTTAGCAAACACATCGGTGGTTTCAACCTTCTCCGCAAGCTCTTTATCGCTCATTTTGGCGATATTTTTTCCTAAAAGCATATTTCTAACTTCAAGACCGACCTGAGCGCACACGGTTCTAGTTACCTTTTCACTATCTCCAGTAAGTATTTTCGTTGCAACTCCGTGCTGTTTTAGGGCTTCAATAGCCTCTTTAGCGCTTTTCTTTGGTGGATCAAGGAAGGCAAGGAAACCTAAAAGAACCATGTCTGATTCTTCTTCAGCATCAAACTCACCCACTGGAAGTGGGTTTGATTTTTGAGCGAGTCCAAGGACTCTAAATCCTTCGCTTGATAGATTATCACATATCTTAAGGACCTGCTTTTTGATGTCCTTAGTAATCTCTTCAATCATTCCGTTATATTCGACATATGAGCAAATAGAAAGCATCTCTTCGATAGCCCCTTTAGTGACCATCTGAGTCTTACCGGTTCTATCCATAACCACAGTGGTAAGCTTTCTTCTAGAGAAGTCGAAAGGTATCTCGTCTACTTTTGTGTAGACTTCAGATAGATCCGCTAAAGAATGGTCTGCCGCTTCCATCTCTTCTGTTTTCTTGATGATAGCGAGATCCATTAAGTTTTTATATCCAGTTTGGAAGTAGCTATTTAAATAGGCATGCCGCAAGACTCTTATATCTTCTTCGCCTCTTACGTTTAAGTGATACTGCAGGACAATTTCATCTTGCGTTAGGGTTCCTGTTTTATCAGTGCATAGCACATCCATTGCTCCAAAGTTTTGAATACTATTCAGATTTTTAACAATAGTCTCCTTTTTAGACATAGAGACTGCGCCTTTTGCTAGACAAGTCGTAACAATCATAGGCAGCATCTCAGGGGTAAGACCAACCGCTACTGAAATGCCAAATAAGAAAGCATTAATCCAGTCGCCTTTAGTAAGTCCGTTAATGACAAAAACAAGAGGGACCATAACAAGCATAAAACGAATTAATAGCCAGCTAATGGCATTGACTCCTTTAGTGAAATTCGTCTCCACGGATTCCTCGGAGATGTCTTTCGCCATTGATCCAAAGACAGTATTATCACCCACTGCCACGACAATAGCGACAGCTTGTCCAGAGACAACGTTTGAGCCTGTAAGAGCGATATTAGTGTAGTCGCTAACGCTCTTTCTACCTTTATTTAAATCAGCGGTTTTCTCAATCGGCTCACTTTCTCCAGTTAGTGGCGCCTGAGAGACATAAAAATCTTTTGCCCATATAATGCGGCAGTCCGCTGGAATCATATCTCCATTTGAGAGATTGATAATATCTCCCACAACGACATCATCAAGGGGAATTTCTTTCTTACCAGTTTCTATTCTGGTAACCGAGCAAGTAGTGGAGATCATTGCAAGAAGCTTCTCAGTAGCGTTATTACTACGAGACTCCTGGAAGAAACGGAGGAAAACACTCGCAAGAATCATAATCACGATGATAATCACGGTGACATATTCAAAATCATCAGGAGTAGTTCCTAGAAGAGAAAAGGTTGGGAGAATCATATCGGTAATAGCGGAAACAATCGCTAAAACAAATAAAACAATCGTAAAAGGGTCTAAAAAGGCATCTAAAAGACGGCGCGGCCACTTCTTGCTCTTTTCTTTTGAGACGACATTAGCCCCATGCTCTTCTCTGCTTTGCTCGACAAGCTCTTCATTAAGGCCTTCATAGCCAGTGTTAAACTGCTCAAAAAGCTCTTCGGTGGTGCTACGAGAGGCACGGCCAATAAAGAGGTCATTCTCTCTCTTTTTCTTGGCTTTTTCCTGAGACTTACGGCTTTCTCTTTTATTTGCCATTTGCGTCTACCCCACCTTGAAAGGATTTATTTTTCATTAAAAAAGCAAAGTCAAAGATGACCACAACTATCCAGGCAATCATTGCCCAGAGGAAAACTTCACTAAGAAAGAACTCCCATAGTCCTGCAACTATAAGGATTATTCCTGCGAGAGAAATAACACCACCAACATTTCGGCACAATGGTTTGATGTTAACCTTGCTTCTCTCATTTGGGGTCATTCTTTTCCAGAAATGAAAGTATCTATGTATTTTCCCAAAGAAGAATAGCAAGCCAAATATTAGTATTACCGCTCCCATCGATAAGCACGTAATATTTATTGCCATCGTTTAAAGTATATACTTTAAAGAAACATATAAAAAGAAAAACCGGCATTTTTACACTTATCTATGCCGGTTTTGCGGATTTTAATGAAATTTTAAGAAGAATTTGCAGAGTTTTCTATTTTTTATTACTGGAATTCTTTTTTGAGCTTTCTTTAAGAAGATGGCTCTTTAATCCCCACTCCGGATGGAGCTCATCAACCTTTAAGATAGCTTCATTAAAAAGTACAAGTTCAGTATGCTGTCTATTTTCAGGAGTGGCCTTAAAGGCTTTATCTGTGCTCTTAATAGCCTGAAGACATTCCGACTGGCTTCTATCAAGTACACCGCTCATAACTAGATAGGCTCTCACGCACGGCATTGATTTGTCGGTGGAAATTAGTCTTCTAATCTCAGGAGAAACAGTCGCATAATACTCCTTTGCCTCATCAATTGACTTATACATGATGTTAATGTAAATCTTTTGAGCGGATGTTCTAATATAGGTCTTTTCAGTGACGTTTTCTTTGCTATTAATAATCTGATCTAATAGGGTTTCCGCTTCTTCATATTTCTTATCATCTAGAAGGAGGTAAACCTTATTAAGGTTTAAGTCCGCTGTAAAGTCAGTAATTTGCTCAAAGGTTGGAAGTTCTACGCTCTCCGCTCCCTGTAAGATATAGTACTCACTCTTTAAAAGAGCATTATAGGCCTGGCAGTTAATCTTATTAGAGGTCATTGTAAGCTTATATCCATCTGTCATCGTGTCGAGACGGAAGGGAAGAATGTTATAGATAACAATGACCGCTCCAATAACACCAATAATGAGGAAGAAGTAGACTGTATTAAGAGCGACTGAGCCAACCTCGGAGTTTCTATAAATAGAGAAGAATATCATGATAATGATGATCTCGGCGGCATAGATAATAAGCCCCATAAAGAGATACCATCTTGGGTTTGGCTCCTTATCTGCGTCCTCCCTTGGAGTTATCTTCGTTTCCCCTGAAAGTCCATCAAAACCCTGGAGTTTTAGCTTAGTTTTCTCTCCCACTTTATAGAAGCAGAATCCTAAGATATTGACAGAATATACTTGATATCTACCGAGTTTTGCGCCGATAACGTGCCCAACTTCATATAGAATAGCATTTACCACAATCCCCGCGACTATGGCTCCTAAGACATAGAGAATATACATTCCCGTCGAGAGCGCTGAGCGGCTAAAGTGATCTTGGAGAACAGTTAAGCCAAAAACCACCGCAAAGACGAGGATGATGAGATAAACAATTAGGCCAAGAACGTTTTCTTTTTTCATATTAATTTGTTCCTTTCGTTTATAAGTAGTTAAGCTACTTAACGTATGTCTAGCTAGCCTATAAACGAGCGTAATGATATTCTATATCATTTCTTTGCTGCTTGCGTAGCGTTTTTCTTCTTTCTTTTAATTGTGTCGTTAACCGCTTCTTTAATGAAGTCGTCCTTAAGAAATTCAAACTGACCCTTTAGCTCTGGATAGGTCTTCTGCTTATGAGAAGAGAGGTAATTAATAAAAACATTAGCAAAGGCATTTGAATGATATCTAGCAATAGCTTTCTTCTCCACGGTGGTGAGCTCTTTAGAGTCACTTACCATGCTAATGAAGCGGAGATACACCTGATATGCATTGTTTTGGATGAATTCAGTAAAGGCATCTTTCCCTGCGGATTCAATGGTTGCGTCTAAGAATTTCTTATTAGTTTTGTAGTAGGCAAAGAAGCAATCAAGCATCTCATCAAAGTTCTTAACAAAGTTAATTTCGGTAATCTTTTCATTGAGGAAGGTCACCACAATTAGATCATAAATATCACTAAAGTAGTAATAGAATGTTTGACGCTGAACACCGCACTTTTTAGCAATTGCAGCCACACTAATAGTTTCAAGCGGTTGCTCCGCCATCATGGTTTTAAGTGCGTCAATAAACTTCCTTTCTGTTTTCATATCCCCATTATCCCAAATTAGCTCATCTAAGAGGTGCTAAAGTCTTGTGATCCCGCTGCATAGGCTTCTTGCTGCTCTTTTCGCTTAAGAGCAAGTATCTCCATTTTTCTCTTGTTGATAATATTGATGACATAGTTGACGAATATATAAACAAACGAGAAGAAGATCACAATTAACGAAATAAGGAAGTATTCTGTTCCCGCAAGCAGCTCATAATGGATACCCAAGATGTTATTTGGATTGCCGCCCCAGACAAAGGCCACAATGAGAAGCGCGGCCACATCGAGGACCACTGCCCCCACAAAAACCCAGAGTCGGAATTTGGTAAACGGCAACACCACCATAAGCAGGATAACCATACACAAGATAGAAACCGTAATAGCGCCCATCGCTCTCATTAGTTCAAGTGGGAACTCGCCTGTTTCTCTCATGACAAGTAGTCCGTAGATAAAGATACAGCTAGTCGCAAGGATCATCATGACACCGCCAGGTATGGCTTTTCTAAATATATTACGCAGGAACCCAGGCTTTATAGGTTCGTGAGATGGTTCTAGTGAAAGGATAATTCCGGTTAGTCCAATACCAAGGAACTCCCATAGATACATATTGTTCACGAGGAACGGATATCTAAGCGAAGAATTACTAAGGACAAAGGAGAAGAGGAGGAACATAATCGAGAAGAACATGGCAAACATGGTCTTCGAGAGGAAGAGTGATCCAGTTCTCTGAAGGTTATTAATTGATCGTCTGCCTTCCTTAACAATCTCAGGGAGGTGGTCAAAATCAGAGTCAAGTAAGACGAGGTGGGAGACGTTACGCGCGACCTCCGCGCCATCCGCCATAGCGATAGAGCAGTCAGCTTTCTTAAGGGCTAAAATATCGTTAACACCGTCGCCTGTCATGGCTACGCAGTGCCCCTGCGCTTGCAGTCCTTCAATCAAATATCTCTTCTGTTCAGGCTTAACTCTTCCGAAAACGGTATATTGAGTCGCAAGCGCTCTGATTTCATCTTCGTCTTCATATTCATCAAGAGAGACATATCTCTCTGCTCCTTCAATGCCTGCTTCTTGAGCAATCGCGGACACGGTTAGAGCATTATCACCAGAGATAACTTTAGTGGCCACGCCGTTCTCATTAAACCATCTAAAAGTCTTAGGAGCGTTTTCTCTGACATTATCTACAAGAATAACTGCTCCTAAAGCGGTAAGAGGACCTTGGGCCTTGCCGTCTTTAATAGCATGACTTGATTCCGCAATAACAAGAACACGGAATCCCTTAGTGGTATAGGAGGATAGTTGATTTATTATTTTTCTTTTGTGCTCTATATCAAGATATTCTGGAGCGCCTATAAAATAGGATTTACCAGAGGTAAATGTCGCTCCTGAATATTTATTATCACTCGTAAATGGAAGAGAGGTCTTAACTTTAGCGTCCATCTTAAGATGATAGGCATCTCTTAATGCGTTAGCGGTGTCATTTGTGTCTTCTGTAGCTTCAAGGATATTAGAAACAATCTGCTCTAGATGATGCTTTTTGTTGTTATCAAAAGGAATTAATTCTTTGACGTGCATATTACCATCGGTAATAGTTCCCGTTTTATCAACGCATAAAACATCCACTCTGGCAAGCATTTCAAGAGAATACATATCCTGAACAAGGGTTTGCCTTTTAGCAAGGTTAATAGTGCCCACGCCAATACATATAGAGCAGGACAGGTATAAGCCTGTAGGAATCATACCGACAAGAGAAGCACTTAATGGGCCAATAGCGCTCTTAACGTCTTCAACAGTGGATAGGGATCCCTGGAAATAATAAAGCACTAAGGTAAGGATTAAGATACCAATGACAATAAATCCAATGGTAAGGAACATCTTATTAAGGGAGGAAAGAATAACAGAGTTTGCTCTCTTAAACTGATTAGCACTTCCTTGAACGGATTCAATGTAGGTATCTTTGCCGACTTTCTCTGCTCTGATATAGCATTTACCGCTTATGATATAGGATCCAGAAAGGACTTCATCCCCCTTGCCTTTATTTAGAGGAACAGATTCACCAGTGATTTGGGATTCATTAACCTGAGCCGAGCCATTAAGGATGGTTCCATCACAAACGACTTGATCACCCGCACTTAAAAGAATGACATCATCAAGAACAACGTCATCAGAAGGAATTTGAGTTTCTTCTCCGTTTCTTATAACTTTTGAGTGAGGAGCGGATATAATTCTAAGTTTAGTAACTAGTCGTCTCGCTTTGATATCTTCATAAAGACATATGATGATGTTAGGAATAAGAATAGCGAGGAAAGCAAGAGAGGAATAGAAGCCCGCCCAAATCATCATCGCGGCGATGACATAAAGCATAATGTCAAAGAAAGAGAAGACATCAGTTCTGATAATCTCCCAGTAAGATTTACCCACGATGACTTTCGTCTTGTTAGTTAAACCATCCGCTGTTCTCTCAGCTACTTGTTCAAGGCTAAGGCCGTGCTTGTAGCTTGATTCAATACGAACGATTTCTTTCTCTTCTTCTTTTTTCTTTTTTCCCATGCTCTACCAATCTAATTTCTTTTATTTTTAAAATAAAAAGTAAGCAGTCCTTCACAATTTTCCTTTAAAACTCCGGTAAAAATTTGAGGTTTTGAAGATAAATTGGGAAGCGATAATAAATTGATTTGTGAGACTATTGCGCCGTTTTTAGAATCGAGTGCGCCGATATATAATCGGTTAATTCTTGACTCAATAATCGCGCCCGCGCACATCATGCAGGGCTCAAGCGTCACATATAAATCGCAGCCCGAGAGTCTCCATGAGCCGAGTGCTTCACTCGCTTTTTTGATGCAAGTTAACTCGGCGTGTCCAAGTGGACTTTGCTCGCTCTCTCTTGTGTTATGAGCGCTCGCTATAACTTCTCCGTCTTTAACGATAATAGCGCCTACTGGAACCTCATCGAGTTCCATAGCGCTTTTTGCTTCATTAATCGCTAAAGTCATAAAAAATTCTGCGTCTTTTTCCATAACAGCAAACCACCGCACATGGATAAGTCACTTAAGGCTGCTCCATTCCTGACCTGACCTGGTTCGTTAGTACCCATCGCGATGGCAGTTTTATTATAACACTCGTAATTTTTATATTAAAGAAAAGACATCTAACGATGTCCTTTACTTAATTGGCTTAATTACTTCAAGGCCTCCCATAAAGGGCCTTAATACTTCAGGAATCAGGACTGATCCATCTTCCTGTTGGAACTGCTCTAGGATAGCGGGGAAGAGCCTAGAAGTGGCAAGTCCAGAGGCATTTAGAGTGTGAACATACCTAGTTTTACCGCTTTCTTTGTCTCTATATCTAATCATTCCGCGCCTTGCTTGATAGTCTCTTGCGTTGCTAACAGAGCTAACTTCTTTATATAGTCCCATAGATGGTATATAAACCTCTATATCATAGGTTCTCGCCATAGAATGAGAGATCTCTCCAGCGGCAAGTTTATTGACGCGGAAGTGAAGGCCTAGCTTTTCCACTAGTGAAATAGCCTTATTTAATAGCTCTTCAAACGCTAAATCACTATATTCTGGCTTTGTGTACATAACCATTTCGACCTTGTCGAATTGATAGCCTCTAATCATTCCTCTTTCTTCTGTCCTATAAGAGCCCGCTTCTCTACGGTAGCAAGGAGTATAAGAGAAGTACTTTTTAGGAAGTTCATCTTCACTAAGAATTTCATTTCTATGAAGATTTACAAGAGCGGTCTCAGCGGTGGGAAGGAGGAATCTATTAGGTTCAATTCCCTCGAGCCAGAAAACATCATCTTTAAACTTTGGGAACTGCCCAGCGGTATATCCACTCTCTTCGCTTAATGTATGTGGAGGTAGGATAAAAGTATATCCATCTTTAAGGTGCTCTGAAATGAAGTAATTGAGGAGCGCCCACTCAAGCTGGGCGCCTACCCCGGTGTAGACCCAACTGCTTCTTCCAGCAATCTTAGAGCCTCTTTCATAGTCAACTAAGCCTAGGGAAGTCGCTAGCTCCATATGATCCTTAGGGGTGAAGGAGAATTCAGGCTTATCTCCATAGACCTTTAAAACCTCATTATTTTCCTCGTGACCTTCTTTTAAATCATCATCTGGAAGATTAGGAAGCGCTTCCATAAACTCGTTAATTTCGGCTTCAATTTTCTTTAGGTTTTCTTCAAAACCTTCATTTTTCTTGTTAATTTCTTTAACTTTTGCAAAGATTTCATCTACGTTGCCGCCGTTTTTCTTGACCTCTGGAACAGAAGCAGAAAGTCGATTAACTTCCGCTTTATTATCCTCAACTGTTTTAAGTAAATCACGGCGGAAGGAATCTAGGGATAAAAGATGAGAAAAGTCGGTGTTCCAGCCTTTTTTTGCTAGAGCATCTTGAACCTTTTTAGGATCTTCTCTGATTAAGTTAATATCAATCATAGCCTATACTCCTTTGAATCCGTGTACGTTATAAACTTCTTGATAAATGGCTTTAAGCTGCTTCCCGCTTGACTCTAATGAGTAGTGAGAAAGCTCTTCATATGCTGCTTCAGTTGTAGGAGAAATTTTCCCGTTGAGATAATCTCTACAAAGTGAGATTAATGTCTCACTATATTCTCCCATATATGCGTTTCTTCCTTCTCTTAGAAAGCCGCCGAGATTCGCCTGGCTTCTCACGACAATTTGGCAGTGAGAGGCAATGGCCTCAAATAGCGACATAATCCCGATGGGTCTATATGAAGGAAGAAGGAAGATTTTAGCATTTAATAGAGCACTTTCATAGACGTCATCAGGGACATCACCTACAAATTTTACATTCTTTAATGGTGTCTGTGCAGTTTTTCTTATATTTGGGCTCGCCTTATCAATTGGATAGGGCCCAAAATAATAAAATAGAATATTAGGGAATTCTCTTGCAACTTCAAGAAACACCGACATTCCGTCGGTAGATTGGTAGTCGCCTACGGCGACAACCAAATCTTTGAATGTTTCCTCTCTGAAGTAGCGGTAGAAGACTTCTTTCTGTCCTTTAGAAGGTTTTGTGTAGTGCTCTAGATCAATTCCAGGGGGACAGACAAGTATTTCTTTATTAACGCCACTCTCTTTAAGGAATAGCTGAGCTTGAATAGAGGGGACAAGGACAATATCGCCCTTATTTAAGAAGTTAAGTGTCTTTTGAGGGACCGCTATTTCTTTACTGTCCCTTTTATATTCAATAAAGGAACATGATGGGTCGCTTTCAGTAAACATCGCACTGATAACAACCGGAATCCCTCTCTCGAGAGCATCGTTCTCTTTATTAACATCAAGCGGAGAGATGAGGTGAACGACATCAAATTGGTCCACCACACTACTCGTATAATCCATACCACTTACCTCTAAAGAGGCTTTGAGGGTTTTAAGAAGTCTGGTGCCCTCAAAGTTCACAAAATGGTTAGAGTTAGTTTCAGGAATGAAGACTTTCATTTATTCTTCGCTATCGTCTCGTCTGTTATACTCTTCCGTCTCTTCTTCGGTGGCAAGATGAATCTCTTCGCCCTCCACAAAGGCAAGGACAGGAGCGTCATCACTATCAGAATTTGAGAGTGCGTAGACAGCTTTTTCATCAAAATCGTCTAGTTTTGCAACGTTTTCATATCCGTTGTCGCTTGCAAAGGCTTCCACTAAATCGAGAAGTGGATCTTCTTCTTCATGAGCGACAACAGCAATAGAAGAGACTTTTTGACGTCCTTCAAGATTTATAATCTTGACGCCCTGGGTATTTCTACCGGATATGCGAAGCTGAGATAACGGCGTTCTAATGACGACACCGCCGGTGGTAATAACCATTAAATCTTCATCGCCGTTGACCGCTCTTAAATCGATTAAATCGCCAATTCTATCCGTGACATGAAGGGTTATTACACCTTTTGCCCCTCGTTTTGTGATTCGATAATCTTGAGCGTCGCTCATCTTACCATATCCCTTATCAGTGATAACGAGGATGTTCTTTCCTTCAAGAGCAGTGGTCACGCCAACGACCCTTGCGCCCTCCGGTAAATCAATACCTTTGACACCAGTCGCGGTTCTTCCCATATCACGAACTTCGCTTGCGGGGAAACTCACGAGTTTACCATTGCTGCCTCCAATAGAGACAAGAGTGTCGCTCTCTACTTCTTTGACGTTCACAAGGGAGTCTCCCTCTCTCATATTGAGAGCAATCTTCCCGTTTGCTCTAATAGACTCAAACTCTTTAAGTGGGGTCTTCTTAACAACGCCTTGCTCGGTGAAGAACATAAGTGATCTATCTTCAGCGTATTCATCAACGCAGATGATAGCTTTAACTTGTTCGTCCTTCTCAAGTGTCTGGAAGACGTTAACAATTGGAAGGCCTTTGGAGTTCTTTCCATATTCAGGAACCGCGTGGCCCCTTGTTCTATACACCTTACCTAGAGAAGTGAAGAATAATAGGTCGGTATGAGTTTTCGCGCTGACTAAGATATCGACAATGTCGTTATCGTTAGTGTGCATGCCTCTAACGCCTCTTCCTCCTCTATTCTGGGTGCGGAAGGAGTCATTTGGAAGTCTCTTGATATAGCCGTTCTTTGTAAGGGCAATAACAATATCCTCTTCTGGAATGAGGTCTTCGTCGTCAATCGAGGAGAGATCATTAGAAATAACAGTCTTTCTCTCGTCAGCGTATTTCTCTTTGATTTCAAGTAGTTCTTTTAAAACCACTTCGGTTTCATTCTCTCTTGACTCGAGGATGTGATGATATTCAGTAATATTAGCCTCAAGCTGGGCTCTCTCGTTTTCTAGCTTTTGAGTCTCAATCCCCGTGAGACGTCTAAGAGACATACCCATAATCGCATTAAGCTGCTCATCCGAGAACTCATATTTCTCTTTAAGAGCGACACCTGCGCTTTCAGGAGTGTCACTATTTTTAATAATCTCGATAATATCATCGATATTATCGTGACATTTAAGAAGTCCCACGACAATATGATCTCTTGCTTCATCTTTAGCGAGGAGATGCTTTGTTCTTCTTTCAATCACTTCGATTTGGAAATCGAGATATGACTGAAGGATTTCTTTAAGGGACGCCACCTTAGGAGCCCCGTCAATAAGGCAAAGCATGATAATGCCGTAGCTTACTTGAAGCTGCGTGTTTTTATAAAGTTGGTTTAGTAAAACCTCAGGAATAACATCTCTTCTCACCTCAATGACCACACGCACACCATCTTTGTTGGATTCATCTCTTACCTCGGTGATGCCGTCAATGACTTTATCACGCGCGAGCTCTACGATGTGCTCAATCATGTTGGCTTTATTGACTTGATAAGGAATTTCGGTAACTACGATACGTTTGCCGCCTTTTTCTCCTCTATCTTGAATTTCGCATTTAGATCTAATAGCGATGCTCCCAGTTCCGGTTTCATAGGCGTCTCTAATACCGCCTTTACCAAGGATAATACCTCCAGTTGGGAAGTCTGGTCCTTTGACGATATTAAGGAGTCCTAAAGTATCGATCTCGGGGTTATGGGCCACCGCGACAATAGCGTCAATAATCTCTCCGAGATTATGAGGCGGGATATTCGTGGCCATACCCACAGCAATACCGCTTGAGCCGTTAATAAGAAGATTTGGAATTCTAGACGGTAAAACCACCGGCTCTTTCTCGGTGCCGTCATAGTTATCAACAAAATCAACGGTGTCTGCATCGATATCACGAACCATCTCAAGTGAGATTTTACTCATTCTGGCTTCGGTGTATCGCATAGCCGCGGCTTCATCGCCGTCGACACTACCAAAGTTACCGTGTCCATCCACAAGGGGATATCTCATGGAGAAGTTCTGTGCCATTCTAACGAGGGTCTGATAGATAGCGGCATCGCCGTGTGGGTGGTAATTTCCCATAACGTCACCCACAATTTTAGCGCATTTGTTATATGGCTTATCAGGGGTGTAGCCGCCTTCATTCATACCAAATAGGATTCTTCGATGAACCGGCTTAAAGCCGTCCCTCACATCTGGAATAGCTCTCGCTACAATAACGGACATTGCGTAGTCAAGGAAGGCGTTTTTGACGGTGTCAGTAATAGGAACGTCGCTGAGCCCGGGGACGATGCCTTCTTCAAGTTCATCGTCTTCAAGAGCGGTGTCATTAACTTCGTTAATGGTGTCCTCCCCTTCTTCCTCCTCAGGGGTTTTGCTTACTTCTTCGTCGTCGGTTATTTCTTCATCATCATCTAATAAATACATAACTTAGCTCCTCCTTAAATATCGAGATTCTTCACGAACTGGGCGTTCTCATTGATGAAGTCTTTTCTTGGATCAACATCATCTCCCATTAAATCAGTGAAGATCTTATCAGCGAGAATCGCGTCATCAATGGTGACACGAAGCATTTTTCTATTATTTGGATCCATTGTGGTCTCCCATAGCTGCTGATAGTCCATCTCTCCAAGGCCTTTATATCTCTGATATGGATAGCCCTCTTTGAGATTAAGTTTCTTTTTAATAACTTCAAGCTGCTCATCGTTATAGGCATAATACTGCTTACCGTGGTAGTCCACTTTATAGAGAGGCGGCTGAGCGATATAGACATAGCCGTTTTCAATAAGCGGTCTCATATAACGGAAGAAGAACGTTAAAAGTAAGATACGTATATGAGAACCATCAACATCCGCATCGGTCATGATGACGATTTTATGATATCTCACTTTCTCCATATCAAAGTTAGGATCAATTCCTCCGCCGATAGCGGTAATCATATTTCCAATCTCACCGTTAGCGAAGATTTTCTTCACCTGGGCTTTCTCTACGTTAAGGATTTTACCACGGAGTGGTAATATCGCCTGTGTCTCTCTATTTCGCCCTTGCTTAGCGCTTCCTCCAGCGGAGTTACCCTCAACGATATATAGCTCGCAAATAGAGGGATCTTTAGAGGAGCAGTCCGCAAGTTTACCGGGAAGAGTGGTGAGCTCAAGTCCGCCTTTACGTCTCATCTCATCCCTTGCTTTACGGGAAGCGATACGAGCGTTAGCCGCCATAATAATCTTATCGAGGATAAGTTTAGCGACTTTAGGATTCTCCATAAGGAATCTCTCAAACTGTTCTCCCACGATTTGAGAAGTTATCTTTCTCACTTCACTATTTCCTAGTTTAGTCTTAGTTTGTCCTTCAAACTGTGGATTTGGATGCTTGACTGAGATAATCGCAGTGAGTCCTTCTTTGATATCATCAAAGGTAAGGTTGTCTTCATTATCTTTTAGCATCTTGTTATTTCGTGCGTAGTTATTAATAACACGGGTTAAAGCAAGCTGGAAACCCACTTCGTGGGTTCCGCCTTCATGGGTGTTCACATTATTACAGAACGAGAAGATAGAAGAGGTATAGCCTTCGTTATACTGGAAGGCCGCTTCAACATAGATACGGTAAGTCGTCCCAGGAGTAACTTCTTCTTCTTTAACGCCTTCACAGTAGATAATCTCATCAAAGATTGGGTCCTTATGGGCGTTGATGAAGGTGACATACTCTTTAATACCTCCGTCGTAGTGGAAGCTCTCGCTTTTTGGCTCTTCCCCTCTAACGTCACTAAAGTTAATAGTAATGCCTTTATTGAGGTAGGCCATTTGACGGAGTCTATCATGGATGATGTTATAATCAAAAATCGTGGTTTCTTGGAAAATCTCTGGGTCAGGGAGGAATGTGACCTTTGTGCCGGTTTTGTCCTTTGGACAATCACCCACTCTTTGGAGGTGTCCAACTGGATGACCACCATTTTCAAAGCGGAGGAAATATTCCCCGCCGTCTTTATAAACGGTAACTTCAAGCCATTTACTTAAAGCGTTAACTACGGATGCGCCGACACCGTGAAGACCGCCTGAGACTTTATAGCCTCCGCCTTCACCGAATTTACCTCCAGCGTGTAGGATTGTGTACACGGTTTCGACACCCGATAGTCCACTTTTTGCGACTTGGTCCACAGGAATACCACGTCCATTATCGATCACAGTAATGGATTCATCTTTGTTAATTGTGACGTCAACCTGAGTGCACCAGCCCGCAAGAGCTTCATCGATCGCGTTATCTACGATTTCCCATACGAGGTGATGGAGTCCAGCGGATGCGGTGGTGCCGATATACATGCCTGGTCTTTTACGGACCGCTTCAAGTCCTTCTAGGACTTGGATGTTTTCAGCAGTGTAGTCCTTATCCGCTTTCTCATACTCAACCTCTTCGCTGTTGAGCTCGCTTTGCGCGCTTTCCGTTTCGATTTCTTTTTCTTCGTCTTCCATATTATTTCCTCCGAATAATAATTAATTACTTTTTAATAATAAATTCCCTAGCGTTATCTATTTCATGAGTGGTTCCGCTTATGAAGACCTGCTTAAGCGTAGGGAGAAGCTTAGTAAGTCTATCTTTGCTTTCTTTATCGAGTTCGCTCATGACATCATCAAGTAAGATGATGGGTTTCTTATCCTCATCTTTGATGAGGTAGTAAGGAGTGAGCTTAAGAGCAAGGGCAACAATTCTATTCTCTCCCTGAGATCCATAAACGGAGATATCCTCTCCTTTATAGAGGACAGAGAAGTCCTCGTGATGAATTCCAATGGAAGTGGATTTAAGTTTTAGATCTCTATCTAGCGAGGCGTTAAATGCTTTTAATGCGTCGTTAAGATAGTTCTCGCCGACATTAACGAAGGGGCGATAGATTATCTCAAGATGACTATCTTCGCCCGTTAGAGCGGTTAGTAGTGAATTAAATACGCGGTTTAATTCTTTAACGTATCGCTCCCGATACTCATCAATGGGTTTAGATGCATTAACAAGAAGCGCGGTGACACTATCTAATAAATTAGTGTCAACGCTTTCGCTTTTAAGAACGACGTTTCTCTGCTTAAGGAGCTTATTATATTCGCTTAATAAGTCCATATAAGCGGGATACATCTTTGAGATAGAAATATCGAGGTAGCGGCGTCTTTCATGAGGGGCTCCACGAAAAAGGTCCACATCCGATGGGACAAAGAGGAGAACATTAACGAGAGAGGAAAGCTCTGCGAGGTGGTGGATAGGCTTTCCGTTGACTAGAATAGCTCTGCCTTCTCTAGTAATGATGATTTTAATGGTGTTAGTTCTCTTGCCTTCACTGATAACCGCTTCTATCGTGGCTCTCTCTTTTCCTTTCTGGATTAGCTCTTTTGAGTCAAGAGTGAGAAATGAGCGGCCAAGGGAGAGGTAATAGATAGCCTCTAGGATATTTGTCTTCCCTGCGCCGTTAGGGCCTACCAGCGAGTTAATAGCGCTTGAAAAAGACAAATCTAGATATTCATGAGAACGGAAATTTTTAACTTTGAGTTCATTAATCGTCATGATCTTCACTAATGAGATAGGTATTATGATGAATTTTCACGCTGTCACCACTATAGAGTTTTCTTCCTCTTCGATCTTCTTTTTCTCCGTTGACTAAAACCTTAACTTCTTGGAGATAGACTTTTGCTTCTCCTCCAGAACCAGTTTCACCAATTAACTTAAGAAAATCTTGAAGTAAAATGTAGTGGTTTTCACTCGTGAATTTGAACTCAGTTTTACCCATTAAAAACCTCTTGTGAATATTATACATTATTATGTAAAAAAAGAGAATTATTTAATTCTCTTAATTTATATAATGCTGGATGATATTAAATTTAGGCCTAGTATGTGCGTACAGGGGTGACCACTTCAACGATAGAATCATCCGAGTTATTTTTAACCACGAATGGTTTCATCTCTCCAACAAAGAGGAATGTGACATCTTCGCTTCCCACCGCATTAATCGCTTGAATAACAAACTGCGAGTTAAAGGCCACACGGAAGTTTTGTCCCTCAAATCTAAAGGGCTCAACTTTGAGCTTAGAAGAGCCTTGCTGCTGAGATCTCGAGGTAATATCCACTGCTTCTGGGCTCATAAAGAGTTCCACCGCGCTTTCTTTATTGTCTTCGTTTAAGACAACCGCGCCTTCAATCGAAGAAATTAGATCTTTAGCGTTTACTTCAAGGGTGTAGTTAGTCACCTTTGGAACAATATTCTTAGTGTTTGGATACTCTCCAGAGATGAGGCTTGTGGAGACGATTGTGTCTCCAAAAGTGAATAACGCTCTACGAGAATTGATGTAACAAGAGACAGATTCGCTGCCTTCAGCAAGGTGCTCAATCTCCACAAGAATCTTGGCGGGGATATTAGCAGAGAAGGTAAGGTCTGGATTAATTGTGGTGGTTTTTCTCGCCATGCGCGCGCTATCGGTTGCGGTAGCGGTTAGTGTTCCGTCCGCTGCTTCAAGGTTGACTGCGGTAAGAATAGGCCTTTGGTCTTTAGTGGACGCTGCAAAAGCGGTCTGCTCAACAATCTTAGCAAATAGAGAGGTAGGAAGTTCAAAGGAAGTTCCTTCGGTCTCTAGATCAAAGTCCACATATTCTTCGCTTCGAATACAATTTAATTGATACTCGGCCTTTTTAGAATCAGAGATGTTGACCACTGTAGAATCAAGGACTTCAAAAGTAAGCTCTTCGCCAGTTGTCTTACGAGCAATCTCACAGACAATTTTGCTGTTAATTAAAACTGAACCGAATTCATAATTACGGATAACATCGTTGCCATCGCTATCCTTATAAGGAATCTTAGTTCTAATAGCATAGTCTCCATTAGATCCAAGTACGAATAGGCCTTCTTCGTTTAAATCAAACTTAAGAGTGGCTAATACTGGATTAGTGTTTTTAGAAGACACTGCTCTAGAAGCGCTGTTTAAGCCTTTGACAAGTTCATCTCTTTTGACCGTGAATCTCATAAATAGTTATTCCTTTCTTCTTCTTATATTTTATTAACAATTATTATTATTTCGGTGGATATGTTAGTAAGTCCTTAATTGTTATTCTATCACACCGGCTTTTTTAATTCATTCTTTATTTAATAATAAAGAGCTATCCTTTTATTCTCCTTGTTAGCTCGTCCACAGCGGCCTTTAAAGAGGCATCTGTTTTCAACTCTTTTTCCACTCTTTGTACACCGTTTATCACCGTTGTGTGATCTTTACCCCCAAAGATGTCTCCAATTTTCTTAAGAGAAACATCGGTAAGGATATTACGAATGAGATACATCGCGATATGACGAGCAAGAGCGACCTGACCCGTTCTGATCTTACCGGTAAGCTGGGAAGGAGAGAGATTATAATAATCCGCGACAATATCAATAATCTTCTTTTCATTAATGGTGGTAGCGATATTGTTAGTGCCGGTAAGGGATGATAAGGCATCAAGCGCAAAATCAAGAGTGACCTTATCGGTTTTCTTTCTATTCACCATATAGAAGATTAAGCGATTAAGTGCTCCTTCAAGCTCACGGATATTGTGAGAGAAGTTATCTGCGATGAAAACTAGAACGTTTTCATCAAAGTTAGAAACCTCTAGATTATTCTCTTCAATTTTCTTTTTAAGAATTTCAATGCAGGTTTCTCTATCTGGCTCTTTAATTGACACCACTAGGCCTTGATTAAATCTAGTGACAAGGCGGTCTGTTAAGCCTTTTAATTCATTAGGCTGTCTATCAGAAGTAATAACAACTTGTTTATTAGCGCTAACTAGCGAAGAGAACACATAGAAGAACATCTCTTCGGTTTTAGGCTTATCTGCGAGGAACTGGATGTCATCCACAAGGAAGACATCCACTGTTTTAAAGTAGTCTTTAATAGACTCCGCTTCCTTATCTCCTTTAACAAATCTAAGGTATTCATCCACGAACACATCCGCAGAAATATTAAGGACTTTAGGCTGGTTTGTTCCGTTTTTAACTATATAGTTACCTATTGCATTTAGAAGGTGAGTCTTACCAAGTCCAGACTCAGAATAAATGAATAATGGATTAAACATTTTTCCTGGATCACATGATATAAGTGTGGCCGCTTGATTAGCCTCTAAATTGAAGGGTCCAACGACAAAATTAGCAAAGGTTTGTTTGGGGTTGAGGGACGCATTTTCAAAGAACGTTTGCTGTTTTTGTGTCCCTGTTCTACTTTGAGAGCGGTCTTTTAATTCCTCTAAAGTAGCGTATTCAATCTTATAGTCAGATTCAGTTATCTCTCTAACCGCTTCATCCACTAGATCTTTATATTTACTTTGGAGTAAAGTTTTAGTGAGAGAAGAGTTCACCACTACTAAGATGGTGTTATCTTCAATCTCTTGGATATAAGTATCTTTAAAAAAGGAATCATAGACGACATTTTCGTCTAATGCATCCTTAATATAATTAAGGATTCTACCCCATAATTTTGTTGTCTCAGAGACAGATGCATTATTGTAATTCATAAGCGTTTACCTCAACAGCCCTTATTATAGAATAATAGATAGTATTATTCCACATTGAGATTTTTGAAAACGAGGAAAAATTAAGTTTTCCACCAAAAAGAGAGGCATAAGAAGGGAAAAGTAGGCGTTTTCCACCGAACTAACAAAATTATTTTGTGGATAAGTGTGGAAAACTATCAACAAAAGAGTTAAAAAATGTGAACAACTCCATATTAGGTTAGAGATATATGATTACACACTTTGTGTGTAAAAAGAAAATTTTGACACTGTAAGTAGTGTAATGACAGTGTGAAAATCATCTATAATGGTGGAATATACAATAAGGCAATTTTTAATTGCTTTATTTATATATTGCATTTATACTTTTTACTTGATTAACGAAAGGAAAGGGAAAGCGACTATGAAGAGAACATATCAACCAAGTAAGGTTAAACGTGCTCACGTATCGGGATACCGCGCTAGAAGTAGAAGTGCCAGCGGCAGAAAAATACTCGCTAGTCGTAGAGCGAAAGGAAGAAAGAAGCTCGCGGCATAGTTTTTATGAAACGCGAATTTCGACTTCTCAAATCGAGCGATTATACATCAGTCATTGATAATGGTAAGGTAATTACCACCAAAACAGTTGTTATTCATTATTTAGAAAATCACGATATTAGTCACGTAAGAATTGGAGTTACAACTTCCACAAAAACGGGTGATGCTGTTACCCGAAACAAAGTAAAAAGGCAAGTCAAGGCCATGCTTGACCACCACATCGATACCTCTAGAGAAATAGATCTTGTCATTATAATTAAGAAAAACTTCCTAAACTTCGAATATAAAGAAAATAGCGAATTTCTCTATGAGGGGCTTAAACAGATCGAAAGGCTCTTTATAGAATAAATGAAAAAAAAGAAAAAAATAGGATTAGGGTGCACCGCCGCCCTTGTTGGTATATTGACTTTATCAGGTTGTACTGCTTCTTTTTGTTCGGCCAAAGATAAAGCAAATATTCTATATGCCTTCGATTATGGTGTAACCGAATATATGACGATGGAGGAAGCGGAAGCGGACGGAAGTGTTAACACCTCTAAGCTTGTCCAGCTTACTTCCATTGAAGGCTATGATTACACCTTTGCTGATGATGTCTATTATTATGCGGATATAAGTAATAGTGAATGCGTCTATAACATCGTTTATAACGCTGTTGAAGAAGGAATGAGAGAGCCGTCTTTAATATATTTTGAGACTCTTGATCAGGTTGTTCTCGCTCACGCCCTCGAGACAGCGCTTAATGAAACAGACGAAGAGCTATTAGCCAAAACAAATCTACCAGAAGATAATGTTTTCACCGTGGAGAACATCAGAGATGTTCTTGACACATATGGATACATTAAATTCTATGACTCAAGCGCTGAGAGAAGTCTAGATGCTGAGCTATGGGCAAACTGGTATATTTATAACGAAGAAGTCAGAGGTATGATTGCCGTCGATGAATATCCTGACGTTGACTTTATCGATTACTATGTATCCACACAAGAATCTAACATTTCTAGTTATAGATCCTGTCTTTCCGTGTCCGGAGGCGAATACGGCTACTACGGGTACGGAAGCAATAAAGGACCGGTTTCCATTGAAGCGAAAACCTACCGATACTCTTGGAACATAGGTTTCTTCACTGGACTACTTGTTTATCCAATTGGCTGGTGCATGGATAAGATGGTAGAAGGATTTGTAGGACTAGGCCTTAATATTGAAAATGGTGTGCCTCAAATTCTCGCCCTTATTTTCATGACTCTTGTCGTGAGAATTGTGATGTCTCTTATTACCTTCAGATCCACTCTCGCTAACCAGAAGATGAATGCTTTGCAACCAGAAATGGCAAAGATTCAACAAAAATATCCAAATTCCAACACTTCGCAAAGAGAAAGACAGCTCTTAGCAGCGGAGCAACAAAAACTCTACAAAAAGTACCACATTAATCCTATGGGGTCGATGCTGATAATGATTGTCCAGTTCCCTGTATTCCTCTGTGTATGGGGTGCTTTACAGGGAAGTGCCTATCTGTCCACTGGTACATTCCTGGGCATGATGCTGTCAGAAACCATTAGTAGCATCCTGTTTAATGGGGCTAACTGGTCCGCGCCTTATGGAGCGGTCACCGCTTTAATCATCTTTATTTTGATGGCGGGAGCTCAGGTTATGCAGATGCTCTTACCTAGGCTGCTTCAAAGAAACAGAATGAAGAAAGTTTCTAAGACAGGCAAGAACCCAGGCCAGACGCAGCAGCAGAATAGAATGCGTATCTTTCAGTGGGTCATGCTCGCTATGATTGTTATCATGGGCTTCTTCCTTGTGTCCGCAATGTGTATTTACTGGTTCCTTGGAGCCTTAATCGGTTGCCTTACAACTTGGATTATGGACATTATTGGAAAGAGGAATATTAGAAAAATTAGAGCGAAGGACGCTAAAGTAAAAACGGCCAAAAAGTAAAAAAGGAGGAGCAAAATGACAAGTTATTCAGGAAAAACCCTAGAAGAAGCGTTAAATAATGCGGCTGAAGATCTAGGTTTAGAAGTTAGTGATTTATTATATGTCTCAAGTGAAGATAAGGGCCCTTTTGGAAGAAAGAAGGTTATCGTCGATGTCTATGATCTCGCTGAGGTTATTGAATATGCTGAAAACTATATTCTAAATGTTATTGATTCGTTTGGAATTGAATCTAGCGTTAAAACTGTAATCCGCGATGACATTATTACTATTACTATTGATTCTATTCATAACCCAATTCTTATTGGTAAAAACGGAAAGACACTTCAGGCTCTTAATGAGCTTACAAATGCCGTGGTTTCTAAGCAATTCCGCCATCATTTCCGCATTCTTTTGGATGTAAATGGTTATAAAAGCGGCAAGTACAAGAGACTAGAAAAGGTTGCTAGAAGTCTTGCCTTTAAGGTTAGAAAAACACACGAAACTTATACCTTTGAAGAGATGCCATCTGATGAGAGAAGAGTCATCCACAATGCTGTTAATAACATTAAAGGAGTAAAGAGCGTTTCTACTGGCGAAGGAGCGCATAGAAGAGTTCAGCTAATCTATGACCCTGAAACTAGTGAGAAAAAGGAGTAAGACCACCAAAATCTATATAAGAAAACACCTAGAAGGGTGTTTTTCTTTATGTTTGGTATATAATAATTTGTATGTTTGAAACAATTGTTGCCTTAAGCACCGCGCCAATTAAAAGCGCACTAGCCATCATTAGAGTCTCAGGGGACGAGACTTTTAGCATAGTCAATAAATGCTTTTCTAAGGATATTAGCACTATTAGTGAAAGAAGCACAATTATTGGCAAAATAGTGGATAACAACGAAGTTATTGATGAAGTTGTCGTGGTTTTATATAAAGGCCCTAAGTCATACACCGGTGAAGATATGGCGGAGATAATTTGCCATGGCTCTATGGTAATAACTAATCAAATCATTGGTGTTTTGCTTAAAAACGGAGCGAGAATGGCCACAAACGGCGAGTATACATCAAGAGCGTTTCTTAATCAAAAGATGGATCTAGTTCAAGCGGAAGCGGTTAATGATGTAATAAACGCGACGACAGTAGAGGCTAAAAACATTTCGATGCTCTCTCTAGAAGGAGAAACATCTAAGCTTATTTCTCCAATAAAAGAGCAAATCGCCGATCTTTTATCTCTAATTGAGGTCAATATTGACTTTCCAGAGTATGAGGATATTGAAGAAGCTAACTCTGACAGAGTGATAGAAACCACCTCTAGTCTTATTAGTCAAATCGATGATCTCATTAAAGATGGAAAGCAAGGACAGCTCATTAAAGAAGGAATCAATGTGGCGATTGTGGGGAAACCTAATGTTGGTAAATCCACTCTCCTAAATGCCCTTCTTGGAGAAAATAAAGCGATTGTAAGCGATGAGAAGGGAACAACTCGAGATATTGTTGAGGGTGATGTTAATCTCGGCGGCTTAACCTTGCACCTTTTAGACACCGCAGGACTCAGAGACACCGAGAACAAAGTGGAGACCATGGGCGTTGAAAAGACAAAGGAAGCTATTGAGAAAAGTGACCTTGTGATAGTGATGCTAAACGCTAACGAAGACCTAGATGAGGAAGATAAAAAGATTCTAGATTTAGTAAATAATAAGACTAAAATAGTGGTTTATAATAAAGCGGATTTAGCACCTAATTTCCAGAAAAATAATAAAGATTTACTCTGTATTTCCGCAATAAACGGAGATATTGAAGGATTAAAGAGCGAAATATTTAAACTATTTAATATCGATGAATCGATTTATAAAACGGCAAGCTTAAATAATACAAGACAGTTAGGGCTTCTTTCTAATATGAGAGAAAATTTAGCGGCCGCCCAGGAAGACGCTAAAAATGGGGTAAGCATGGACTTAGTGGGTATTCACCTCTATTCCGCTTATCAAAATGTCCTAGATATACTAGGGGAAGATAATAAAGTGGATATCTCTAAAGAGATATTCTCTAGATTCTGCGTAGGTAAATAAGATGATTATTGATTCACACTGCCATTTAAATGAAGAAAAGCTCTATGTGCTTCGTAAAAGCATCATTAAAGAAGCTCAGGAAAAAGGAGTCGAGAAGTTTATCGTTATTGGATATGACTATGACTCCTCTATTTTAGCAGTCAAAATTGCCGAGGAATTTGATTGCTGCTATGCGACGGTTGGCATCATTCCGACCGAGATTGACTCGATTTTAGATAAGGACGTGGATGAGTTTTTTAAATTATTAAACCATCCTAAAGTTATTGCGGTGGGAGAAATCGGTCTAGATTATCACTGGGAAAAAGAAGACTGGCAGAAGGAAAGACAAAAGGAATGGTTTATTAAACAAATCGATATTGCCAATCAATATAAGAAACCAATTGTTATTCATTCCCGAGAGTCTATTCAGGATACCTATGACATTCTTAAAGAGCACACTCCTATGTACAGCGGTGTAGTTCACTGCTACAGCGGATCTCCTGAAATGGTAAATGACTTTATTAAGCTAGGTCTATATATCGGTCTCGATGGTCCAGTTACCTTTACGAACGCGAGAAGCGTGAAGGAAGTTGCTAGAATTGTACCGCTTGATAGACTACTTGTGGAAACCGACTCACCTTACCTTGCTCCCCACCCACATAGAGGGGAAATGAATTCACCTACATTTTTACCATTAGTGGTGGAAGAGATTGCAAGGTGTAAGGGTGAAACATACGAAAAAATTGCAGATTTTACCTATAGTAATACAGTAAAATTGTTTCACGTGTAAAAATGAAATATATTCTTAATGCGCTTGTAATTGTTGAGGGAGAAAACGATAAATCTTATCTAAAATCTTTCCTTGATTGTGATATATTTGTTACACATGGAACCGATATAAATGAAGAGGACTTTTTATATCTTACAGAAGTGAGCAAAGTGCGTAAGATTATTCTTCTTTTGGATCCAGACGACGTTGGAAGATCCCTATCTAATCAAATTCAAAAGAAGGTTCCAAATTGCGAAGATGTTTTGCTCTATTATCCTTCGGATAATAAAAAGCATGGAGTCTTTGAATGCCCTAAGGACATTGTTATTAAAACATTAGAGCCCTACTTTGATAATAATCGAGAGAGGCCATCTCTCACAATAGAGGAGTTAAGACCATACCTAACTCATAAAAAAGAGATTCTTAGCGATTATCATATTAGGGTTAAAAATAATAGAAACATTCTTAATAAATTATGCATCTTAAAAATTAGCGAAAAAGACTTAAAATTGAAGTATGGAAATCAATAATAAAAACATCAAATCTATTCTAAGTGAGATAGGAGTTACTCCTGATATTAACTATGGGCAAAATTTCCTTATTGATCCAGAAATTGCCTCTAAAATAGTAGAGCTCTTAAATATTGAAAAAAGCGACAAAATTTTAGAAATTGGGTCAGGTCTTGGAAGTTTGTCCCACTTTTTATCTAGTTTTGATAATGATATAACCCTTCTAGACGTTGATCAAAACATGACCACATTCCTTAAGCTTATCTATAAGCAAGACAATATTAAAATTGTTAACCAAGATGTCCGCCGTACGGACCTAGATGGATACACTAAAATAGTGAGTAATTTACCATATAATTTGACCACTGAAATCATAGTGGACCTATGCCTTAAAGCTAATAAAGCTAGTAGGTTAGTTTTAATGTGCGAGAATGAAACCCTTCTTCACTTCACTTCGACCTCTGGGAAAGAGTATGGTCCGGCAAGTATTCTCATTCATCTTCTCGGAGATATTAAGAAAGAATTCAGCGTTCCTCCCTCCGCTTTTTACCCCTCTCCTAAGTGTGTATCGACAGTTTTTACTATCGATATTAATAGTCAAAGTGATAGAAATGACATAAAAAACACTTATTTGATGTGCAAAGACATCTTTTTAAATCGTAGGAAGACGATTTATAACAATTTGAAAAGGTATCTAAACGACGACGTTCTTTGTGGTAATATATTAAATGAACTTGAAATTCCATTTAACGCTCGTCCTGAGCAAATAAGTTATAAATTGTATTTTGAGATGCAAGAAAGGATCAAACAAGCAAATGGCAAAGACACTTCTCGTTAAAAGCTACGCTAAGATTAACATTGCTTTGAATGTGCTTGATAAACTCGATAGTGGCTACCACACTCTAGATATGGTTATGCTTCCTCTTACTCTTCACGACTCTATCTATGTCGAGAAGCTTAAAGGAGCAAGAGACAACTACATCACAGTGGATGATTTTTCAGTTGGTCCAGTCAAATATAATTTAGCAACATTTGCAATTGATGCGCTTGCCGCCAAATATAAATTCCCCGACAAATTCAGGATTTTTGTGCATAAGGTCATTCCTATGGAAGCGGGTTTAGGAGGCGGTAGCTCTAATGCCGCGGCCACTCTTACAGGAGTGAATACTTATCTAAAGCTTGGCCTCTCCGATAATGATTTAATTAAAATTGGAGCGAAACTAGGTTCTGATATTCCATTTTTCATCAAAGGAGTGCCCGCGAGAGTGTCTGGGACCGGCGAAAAGGTTGAGCCTATTACAGTTAAAAATGTTTACTACTGTGTTTTAGTGAAGCCTCATGTTGGTCTTTCTTCTAAAGAAGTTTATGACAAGTGTGATTCCTTTACTTTAGAAACTTGCGACATAAACGCGGTTATTAAAGCCCTTGAAGAAGGAGACGATGAATTACTCGCCTCCTCTATTAAAAACTCATTACAGGCCGTTTCTATTAGTTTATGCCCTGAAATTCAGACTATTATTGACCTCTTACATGAGGAAGGACTTAAGATTGTTCAGCTTTCAGGCTCTGGATCCTGTGTCTTTGGACTATCCACCGACAAGAAATTAATTAAAAAGATTGCAAATAAATATGAAGAACAATACGAAGTTGTAGTTACGAAAGTGAGGAATGAAAAATGAGCGAGCCAAGATATGCGATTATCATTGCTGCGGGTAAAGGCAGAAAGATGGTCACCAAAGAAAAAGAGCATTCTAAGGTATCTTATCCAATATTAGGAAGGCCAATCATTAAATATGTATTAGACGCTTTAAAGCCATTACATTTTGATAAGACTATCACTGTGGTGGGATTTGGAGGAGACGTTACAAGCGAAATAGTCAAGAAACGCTCCGAAGTTGTCTGGCAAAAGGAGCTTAATGGAACCGCAAAAGCGGCCCTATGCGCTAAGCCTCTTCTCAAAGATAAAGAAGGCAAAACCCTCATCGTTTTTGGTGACATGCCTCTCCTTACGAGTGAAACACTAGAAAAGCTATTCAAAAAGAATGCTAAAGATCATGAAGATTTAACCCTTCTTACCGCTATGGTGGATAACGCCTATGAATATGCAAGAGTGGTCAGAGATCCAAAATCTCGTCATATCCTCAAGATAATTGATGATAAGAATAGACAAGCTATCTATGATAATGTCCACGAAATCAATGCGGGTATTTATCTTGTAGATAACAAGCTTTTATTCAAATACCTTGCAAAAATCGAGGAATCTGATGAAGGAAAATACAATATTGGGGATATGGTTGAATCCTTCGTGAATGATGGACTTAAGGTTGGAGCCTATGTTTTAGAAGACGCTACTGAGATATACGCAGTGAGCACAAGAGTCCAACTTGCCACCGCCGCTAAGATTATGAAAGATAGAGTAAATCGTAAGCTTATGCTATCTGGTGTTAGTATGGAGGACCCTAAGACAACTTATATCTCTCCTAATGTCAGAATCGGAGAGGACACTATTATCATGCCTAACACTACCATATTTGGACACTGTAATATTGGATGTGCTAATAGAATTGGTCCTAATGTTTATATTGCTAAGACTGATATAGGTGAAGGAAATAACATTTCCTTCTCATCTATAGCAACCTCCACAATTGGGGACCATAACCATATTGGACCTTTTGTTAAAATAGAAGGTCAGACCATTGGTAGTGATGAAACTATTGGAAAATAGGCTTTGAATATGGTTGTGGTTGAGTGCTTTGGAAAGAACATCTTATATAGAGGTGATATAGTGGGCTATATCTCTCGTGACGGCCTTTATATGTTTGGAAAGAAGTTTGCGGATATGGATAACGACGGAGCCATCTCTGTTAAAGATGTAAAAGTTGGCGAGATTGATGACGACGCAAACGTCATAATAAACGGCAAAGTTGTTGGTTATCTCGACTCCGATTATAGCATTGTCTTTGATGTTGAAGTCCCCGGCTTATTTAAGTAAAAACTCATCTAAATAATAAAAAAAGAGTGCAAATCTGGATTTTTCATCTAGAAATGCATTCTTTTTTATATTAAATCCACCAGAGAATTCCCCAATTGAGAACTAGACACGCAGCAACTCCACATACTGTTGGAATTAAAGCGGATAATCCCGCCCATTTCCAGGAGTTTAACTCGTTTTTGACTGACAGGATAGTCGTCGCACACGGCCAGTGGAGCAGTGAGAAGGTCATCAGAGATATACATGTTTTCCACGTCATTCCAGCGTTTACTAGTATTGAGGTAATATCTGAATCGCCCATTCCAGTAACCATGCTCACATAGCCTCCACTGCTTGCCATAGAGAGAATCATTACCGCAATTGGAATAACGATTTCGTTAGCGGGAAGGCCGAGGATAAAGGCAAGGAGTAATGTTCCCCCTAATATACCATTAAATCCTTCGGACCCTCCAAAGCCCATCACGGTTCCAACCCCGTTAAGGGCATTAGCGATTCCAACAATAACTGTGGAATCATGGAATGGAATGACCGCCAATATTCCAATTAGAATACCAGCGGGGAGAGCAACTTCTACCGCTCTACCGAGCACTTTAATGGTTCTATCCCAAATACTTCTTACAATTACTCTTCCAAACATTGGTCTTCGAAAAGGCGGTAATTCTAGGACAAATGATGATGGTTCGCCTTTAAGCATTGTGCTTGATAGGCCTTTACTAACACCAAATGTGATAAGAACACCGATCACAACCACAACTAGAAGAACAATAGTTGATAAGAGGCTAGAAATGAACCAGCTCCCAAAAGAAGCTTTAAATATTTGCTCGAGTAAGAAGCCAATAACAAGCATTAATGTTGGAAATCTTCCATTACATGGAACAAAGTTATTGGTTAAAATAGCAATCTTTCTTTCCCTTTCTGAGTCAATAATTCGGCAGCCCACTACCCCAGCAGCATTACAGCCGAATCCCATACACATGGTAAGAGACTGCTTACCGCAAGCGCCGCATTTTCTAAAAGCATTATCTAGTCTAAACGCCACTCTTGGTAAGTAGCCAAAGTCCTCAAGCAAAGTAAAGAGCGGGAAGAATATTGCCATCGGTGGGAGCATTACTGCAATAACCTTCGTAGCTACTAAATAACCACCATCAACTAAGACTATTGTTATATAGTACCAACCACTCCACTTTGCTTGATCTGCTAGATCGACTAGGTAGTGCAGACCCATTCCAGTTTCATCGTTCCAGATATAAATCTTGTCAAAACACCACTGTAATGGATCTGTTAGCCAATCTGCACCAGCGAGTGTAAACCAGAAAATAAAGAATAAAACGGCAAGCATAATGAGTATTCCCCATCTGCCCATAAATATTTTATCCATCATTTTTTGGCGTTTTTCAGCAGGGGTATCTCCACTATCAAAGACAGTTTCTCTAGAGATTTCCTCTGCTCTATAGACCATTCTAACGGCCGTGAAATCACTCTCTTTTTGAGTGGTTCCACGCATCATGGTCATTCTCATATCCCCATCTTCATCATGGGTACAAATAATTCTTTTTGGTTTGGGTGAAACGTTCCCTTCGCATACATCCTCAATAAGTTTTTTAAGTTCGTCTAAGCCCTCTCCTCTCGCAGCGCTTGTTCCAATCACAGGGACACCAAGTCTTTCTCTTATCTCATTAAAATTCACACTAATTCCGTGTCTTTTTGCTTCATCCATAAGATTAACCACAACAATTACTTTGTCATGTAGCTCCATAACTTGTTGCACTAAGATAAGATTTCTTTCAAGGCAAACTGATTCACAGATGACAACTACGCATTCCGCTCCACCATTTATGACAAAGTCAGAGGCGATTTCCTCTTCCTGACTGTGTGATAAAAGGGAGTAGGTCCCAGGGAGATCTACTAAAACGTAGCCTTTGTCGTCATATTCATATCGCCCTTCAGCAGTTGCCACGGTTTTGCCTGGCCAATTTCCTGTATGCTGATGCATTCCTGTAAGCGCATTAAAAACAGTACTTTTACCAGTATTTGGATTGCCTGCAAGGGCTATTATATGATCATCAGGTTTTAATTTATTGCCTTTTAACTTTGTAGAAGCGGCGTCTTTTTTCTGCTTTCTTCTTCTTTTTGGCTTTCCTTCGTCCTCAGGACAATAAGGACAGCCCGTACACATAATAGACATGACTTATTCCTCCTTTCTCATCGAACTCATTTCCCTTGATTAAGTTCTAATCTTGTTTATTTATCTCATCAAAATTGCGGTGAAGAGCCTATTCAGTTTTATTTTCTTCTTCTACTACTTGCGTTTCATCTTCGCTAGTGGGCTCTTTTGTCGTAATATAGACGTTTTTAGAATCCTCAGTCCTAATCGCTATTGTCGCTCCCCTTACAAGGAACGATTTAGGGTTGCCTGAGGGAGCGGCTTGTTTACAAACCACTCTTGTTCCCTCGATAATACCGAGATCTTGAAGCCTTCTTCTCATTTGTCCATCTGGGAGATTAACCGATTTTATCCATGCGGTCTGATCTACATTGAGTTGGTCAAGAGTCTCAGGGTTATCGATAATAATTTTTCTTTTTCTTTTAAGTCTTGGCATAGCTTTTCCTCCTCATCGTTAGAAAGCTAAAACATCACTACGGCTATAACTAAAATATCGGCAATAGACCTATCGTTAGTGAAAATTCACTTATTATGTCACAAAAAAATAATTAACTACTTAATTATGTTTTCTTTGTAAATTCTCTAGTTAACGATTATTTCTATAAAATAAGCATTAATTAGTAATTTATCTTACAGATAACATAGTAAGGATGGAGTGATGTTTAGCTTCTTTTTTATTTCTTTCGCCTCCTTTTTAACCGGTTTTATTATACCCCTATATATTTTAGGGTCAATAGAAACTGGAAAAAATAAAAAAAATTAAAATGCCCTATATTTTAGGAATGCTTTCCCTTATATAGCGTATAAAAAAGCCACCCATAAGGATGGCTTAAATTTTATTAATCCCGCAAAAAGGAATTATTTTTTACGAGGATTTTTGATGTTAGCTTGTGCCGCCGCTAGACGAGCAATAGGCACACGGAATGGAGAGCAAGAGACATAGTCCACACCGACATTATGGAAGAACTCAACGGAGACAGGATCACCGCCGTGCTCACCGCAGACACCAACGTGGAGGTCTGGGTTAACAGCCTTACCTTCTTCAGTGGCCATCTTAATGAGACGACCGACACCATGCTGGTCAACAGTGGCAAATGGATCTTGCTCGAAAATCTTGTGCTCGTAATAACTTGGTAAGAACTTACCAGCGTCATCACGGCTGAATCCATAAGTCATTTGTGTGAGGTCGTTAGTGCCGAAGGAATAGAAGGCGGCTTCTTTACCAATCTCACCGGAGAGAAGGGCCGCACGTGGAATTTCAATCATGGTGCCGACTTCGTAGTGGAGATGGCTTCCTTTTTCAGCAAGGACTTTTTCACACTCATCAACAATAATCTTCTTCACAAACTGGAATTCTTTAACATCTAATGTTAAAGGAATCATGATTTCTGGAGTGACTTCTTTACCGAGGTCATGGCTTGCCTGAATCGCGGCTTCCATAATCGCACGGGCCT
>JAJQAM010000023.1 GCA_021203805.1 Coprobacillus sp. | reverse complement strand
GCGATTCTAATATCATACAGGTATCCGGCTTTGGTGACGAGGCGGCAAAAGACGGCCTTTTTGCTGTCATAATTGACGAGACGGCCTTTAAAGCCTATACCACGGAGCTTCCGGAGTTGGAAAACATTTACAACCCGGCCGGCAAGTACTGGAACACGTGGCTTACGTACCAAGGCAAGCTCGGTTACGCGCTTCACGCTTGCAGCGCTAAATTCTTACTTACAGACGAGGAGTAAAGCGTGGGATCTGTAACGTTTTATAAAGCACCTATAATAAACGAGACTAATAGGTTCCGCCGATCCAAAATTGCGGCCTACCTTGCGACTTGTGCCTCCGTAACATACAGCGTTGACGGTGCGGAGGTACAGCCGAACGTCCCGTTTTTTATTAAAGATTTTTTTACGGGGATCCAAGACGCGGCCCAGTATAATTATATAGGATACGAGAACGCCGGTGTAAACTGTTATGCGTTGATTTTAGACGTATCACAGGTCTCCAGCAATTTAAGCGAGGGCCTATTGTTTAAAATTTTTCACGTTATAGACGTGATTGCCACCTACGGTGATGGCGTGTTTGACGATATAAACGGTATATACGCCTCCGGCATAATGTCCCGCGGCCACGTTAATGACTGGGAGATGCGGCCGGATTTAAACGATGCCGTGCCCACAATAGCGCACACGCTGGCGGCGCCGGAAGAGATTGTAAATAATGCAAATATACGTTACACTCGATTTACGCCGGATTTAAAATACACTCCGCGAACAGTTACAACTACCAGTATTGACTATATGAACGGAGGATCAATCACGGCCAGTTTAGATTTAACCATATTTGCATATTTGTTAGTGTATATATCAAACACGTCCGCAGTAACTACAGAATCCGACTCATGGGGACGGCTGGAGGTAAATACGTTGGGCGGCGAGACGCACCGTTTGCCGATCCAAGGGACTCCGGTTTTATATGGTTTAGGAGCATCCGGAACGAGCAGCGATATATTTGGAGTTTATGTATCTGGTTATAGTACATATACTCGATTTTATATCGCGGATTTAAAAAACTCAAATATAACGTCAATGTGTTTGTTGCCGTTAATTTGGGATCCGGATACATATTACTCCGGTTCAAATTTTCTTGTGTCGGCAGTTAGCACGCGAGATACCGAGGCCGCAGGCGGACTAACTAAATATTTGCCGGTATTTAACCAACATATAAGTTCTGTAAACTTTAAATCCGAGCTGGAGGAGCTGGGCTATTATTTACCAGACACGCAAATAAATGAACTATATTGCGGCGTGTATTATGTAAACGCCGGCTGGAGTATAACACAAGCCGCGGACTATGATTTAGTAATGAAGTCCGTATATAGTAAGTTACGTACAGCTCCATATTTTAATATTCAAATAGAGGACACGGCTATTATATCCGTATTTTGGGACGCCACCTATGAGTACCAAGCAGCGTTGGACTGCAGTGGTTTTTTAATACACTGTAACTGGACTAATACGACCAACGACTATTCTATTATATCCACGACAAATCTAGGAATGTTTGCGCCGGCTGTCATAAATGATTACTGGACCCGGCTCGATGCCACGCAAGAGTCAATTCTAGCCACGATCAATCAAACACAAAATGTTATGAACGTGGTATCCAGCTCGGTTAATTTTGCAGTACAAGGCGTATCGGGCGTCGCCGGCGCGGCTACGGGCGGCATGACGGCGGCGGGCGCGGCCGGAGCATCGGGCGGGATACTGGGCGCTGCCACCGGGTTAATAGGCTCGATTGCCACGTACGGTGATAAAAAGCAATACTATTCTAACCAGCAAGAGATCGCGGAGCACCAAGCGCAGGTCGGTCTCACCAAAGACGTGGCCGTGCTGGGGACCTTGCAGCTGCAAGACTCATATGTAGTGCCGGCCATTAAATGCCAGTATCTAACGGACACCGAGCTTATCCGCCTCGGCGAATTGATCCACCGTAAAGGATACGTCACTAACATACCTCTAACCGAGGTCCCGGAGCACGTGCGATTTAACTATAATTACATACAGTCCACGGACTACAATATCGGTGGCCTTCCTATATCCGTAGCGCGCGAGTTGCAAGACCTATTTGCTCGCGGAGTTTGGGTTTGGCATACCATAAAGGGCGGCGGCTTCCCGAAGGAGGCGGACGGCTATAAAGTTACGGACGAGTATTCTAAATACGTAAATCCGATAGGTGATCACTCCAGCTCCGGTGTATATCATTAGGAGGCTTTATGATTAGTTTTTTAAATTTTTTACCGAGCAGTCCCACCGAGGGCAATGTGGCTCGGCGCCTCAAGCCGTTTTTAGACGAGACCGAGGAGCTAATAATAGAAAAGCTCTTAAATCTATATTTAAGCCGTTTTTCATATGAAGGCCTCCCAGACGAGATGCAGGAGACGATAGGTAGTTTCAATTATTTAGACGCCGTATTATTTTTTAACCCGTCCGGATGTTTTTGTAAAACTGCGCAGTATGGCATACAATACTTGCCCACGACCG
>JAJQAM010000014.1 GCA_021203805.1 Coprobacillus sp. | reverse complement strand
TTTATTAAACGAATTTTATATTGGATTAGTGTAAAATAAGTTTATGAAGAAAAAGCTTATTTCATTCACTCTCATGCTTGTTCTTACTCTAGGAGCGTGTGATAACACTGCTAGTGATACAAATTCTTTTTATCTAACTGGATTTGGCTCTTATATGAATGGTCTTAACTACTCTATTGAAGGAGGAGTTCCTTTTAGTAAAGATAATGATAGTTATGTCATAGAGGATATCTCCCTTAAGGTAGGAGACGTCTTTACTATTACTAGTGAAGATAAATTAGTATCGGCCACTAAATACGATGAAAATAGCTCCGCTTTAAAGGGAAATAATATTTATATAGATGAAAATGGACAAGCGGATGTCTTAAAAACTGGGAGCTACACCATTAGCGTTACTAAGGTAAAGAGAGACTATGAAGTAAGCGTTGAGCTAGGTAAAAATACATCAGAACACAGAGAAAGCAAACTAGAGGGAGAGATAACGCTCGATATCTTTGCAAATGGCGATCAACATGGAGTGCTTGAAGAGACTAAGTATGAAGGAAATACGCTTCCTTCAATGCCGGAATATGTCTCTTTTATAAAAGATGAGATGAGTAGATGCGAGGGAGAAACCCTTCTTATATCTAATGGAGATCTCTGGCAGGGAACCTATGAATCTAATTTTAATTATGGAGCGTTACTAAATGAGATTATTGAAGAGGCTGGATACTCTTCATTCACTTTAGGTAATCACGAGTTTGACTGGGGTCAAGAAGTCATTAAAGATAATATGAAGTCTTCTTCGCTTCCTTATCTAGCCGCAAACGTCGTCTATGAAGATAATGGGGAGATAGTTAATTACGCTCAGCCCTATACCATAGAAGAAAAAGGCGGGCTAAAGATAGGAATTATAGGGATCATAGGAAGAAGCCAGTTTACCTCTATTACCTCCACTATGGTAGAGGATATAGATTTCTTATCTGAAGAAAACGTTGTTAAAGAATATTCAGATATCTTAAGAAGCACTTATAAATGCGATATTGTGATTGTTTCCATGCACGCGGGGACAAGCGCGGAGCGCTCTCTAATTAGAAGCCTAGGCACTACTTCAGATGTTAGCGGCAGTAAATACGTAGACGCTGTTTTTACCGCTCATGATCACGGGGCGGCAACAGGAACATTTGGTAATACCCCATATGTAAATTCAGGTAATAATAATCAAAATCTCTCTCATATCCAGCTTATTTATAAAAATGGAGAGGTCACGTGTCCAGTTTATGAAAACATTTCTACAGAAAATGTATACCAAGATTATGAGGAAGATATAGAGACAAGGGGGCTAATAGATTCCTACTGCGATGAAGAGATTAAGAGTAAAGGAAGCGAGGTCGCCGGAACAATTGATAAGGACTTTAGCGATACAAAAGAGGTCCCTAATATGATGGCGGAGGCCCTATATGGCTACGCTATAAATGAAGGCTATGACGTTGACCTTGCTATCGTTAATGACGGAAGAGCTAAATTATATGAAGGAGAGGTTACTTATTCTAACTTACTAGACGCAATTCCTTTCTTTAATAAGACAGTTATTATGGAGGTCAGCGGAATAGAGATGAGTAATGTTGGTAAGAGTAACTACTACTACGCTCCTGATCCCTCTAGGGAATTTAATAAGACCTATACCGATACATATACCGTTGCTATTTATGACTATCTTGCCTATCATCAATCAACCTCAAAAATCTATGATAATTTCAATTATTCACTTGAGAATTACAAAGTTATTGATGAATTAGATAAGTATCCTTGTGATATTTTATTTGGCTATATGACTTCAATTGAAGGCACTATAAAAGCGGAAGATTATAGCACCACTAACTTCACTTTCCTATCATAAAAAAACAAGTTTGCGATTTATTTAATTACATAAGTCGCAAGAACTTGCGAGTAGATAATTACAATAAGTCGCAAGAACTTGCGAGTATTTATTTGACAAACTCGCAAAGTAATATATAATAGGAGGTATGGAAATGAGTCTTAAAGAATTACGAGAATCAAAAGAACTGACACAAGCGCAGTGTGCTTTATATTTAAATGTGCCCTTAAGAACCTATCAATACTATGAAGAGAAAAAGAATCATGAAGGATCCGCTCGATACGAACTCTTCTACGAGAAAGTAGAAAAGTATGATTATATCGACGAAGAGCATGGGCTACTCACCATTGATAAAATAATTAAAGGAGTAAACCAAGTATTCAGTATGGATGAATATAAAGGACGTATTGATTGCTGCTACCTTTTTGGAAGCTACGCTAAAGGATATGCAGATGAGCAAAGCGATGTGGATCTATACGTAAAAACCGATATAACTGCCGTTCCATTTTATGGTTTAGTGGAAAATCTACGTGTGACATTAGGAAAAGTTGTCGAGCTTTTAAATCAGGAGCAAATAGAGGCTAATCCAGAACTTGCTAAAGAAATCTTACTAGATGGGGTAAAGATTTATGGATAACGATAAGGATGATTTATATTATCTAGGAAAAATAGTTAGTGACCTTAAATTCATTTACGAGCATATGGAATCTACTACATATGAGGAATTTATTAGTGACGATATCAAAATGGATTCCATGATGTTCAGAATCGTTCAGATTTCTGAAAACTGTAAAAAATTAAGTGGTTCCTTTAAAAAAGAACACAATAGTGTCCCGTGGCAACAGATAATTGGATTAAGGAATAAATTAGTCCACGAATATAATATGGTAGATTTAAATGTCGTTTATATTTCTTTAACGAGAGATGTCCCTCACGTCTATCAAATTTTATCGAATCTAGAAATTTAGCCCTAACTAAGACACGTATAATAACTATCAGGGAAATCACTCATATTAATAGTGCCGCTAAAGGAGTTCATATAGCTCGCTATATAATCCGCTGGCCACATATCAAGTTCAGCAATCACTGTAAAATCAGTGAAATAGTTATATCTTCTAGAGGTATTCATATGATAAGCCAGATAATCATATGCCGCTACGCGGTATATTTCATTATCTTTGATAGTTACGCTTCTCGGAGCATAATACATGACGCTTATATTTCTCCCTTTAGATCCATATGCATAGTTAAGCTCGTTTTTAAGAACGCTCCCTCTAACGTCCATAATGACTGTCTTATTAAAGAAAGGGACCGCCTCTAATATATTTGCATATGTCACGTTCCCAGACGGGAGTTTAGCTCTGGTATCATTTACAAAAGCGCAGACCACATCATACCCCTCGCTACTCACATAGCTATACATCGCCTTAGAGACTAGGCGGGGGCCGTATTCACCATTATAACAATATCGTTTAAATTCAGAGCCTAATCTTCCTTCCACTTCATCCGCTTTTACTTTATCAGCGTCGGTAATTACTGAGTCTATAAGCTCTCTAGCTTCCTTATCTTCCTTATAGGTAGAGGAGGATAAACTACTAGTATTGAGGTTTTCTTTTTTAGAGGTTGATACCTTACCGCTATCCCAAACAAGCTGAATATGAGAAAGCCTCGCGTTTTTATTACCGCTATTAGCGTAGGGCACTCCGTTTATTTCTCCAGTAGTATAGTAATGGTCATGACTAGTAAAGGCGGCGTCTATATAAGGCCTACCAGTTGCATCTGAGTCATTACCTAGCTCACGTATCCATTCAGTAGCGTCATCAGTGCCTGCGTGGAACGAGGCCACAACGATATCAACGTCAAAATCCACTCGTAATTTATCGCTATATGTTTTAATTGGAGTAACTGGATTAATAAAACTAATATCCGAGACATAGCTAGAGGTAATAGAGGACCACTGATCTGGACCTATGACACCAATAATACCTACTGTTAAGCCGCTATCGGTTTCTACTATCTTATAGGGGTCTACATAGTCAACAAGGGTGTCTGTGTCATGACCGTTTTCATATTTAACTATATTAGCCCCTAGAAAGGGGGTATTAGTTAAACTAGCATTTTCTCTTATAACGTCTTGTCCCCAGTCAAACTCGTGGTTACCAAGTGTCATAGCGGAGTAGCCCGCGACATCAAGTAGCTCTGTTAACACTTTACCGTAGTAGATATTAGATTCATAGGTTCCTTGCCATAGGTCTCCATTAGAGATAAGAACAGGATTATCACAGCCCTCCATTTGCTTTTTGATATAAGTAATATAAGTGGGATAGGAAACATAGCCAGAGCCCGCTTCGATAACTCCGTGCTGATCTCCGTTAGCGTATAAATCAATAGTTACGGATCCCTCTATTTCTTCTTTTACATGTGACTCACTACTAGAAAAGGATGAACCGAGATAGATAGATATATTAAATTCGCCGCTAGTAGAGATAACAAGAGCAATAGAGTACTCTCCGCTTACTTTAACGTCCACTTCGCATTCATCCGTAGAAGATATCTTTACATAGTCAAGGCTAAAAGCCTCACTTGTTAAATCATAATAAGTAAAAGCGTTAAGAGAGGGGTAATACTCCACTTTAAAAGCGTCTCCTACCTCTAAAGAGAGGTCTTGTATATAATATGCAGAATATATATCTTCGCTAACTGATTCCACCTCAGTAAACATAACGCCGGAGCTAACTGACCAGTTCGCTCCATTTATAAAAGAGCCCATACCTACTAGGTAATATCCCTCTTCATATGTCACTTCATTATCCCCATTAGCGGGCATACTATTACAGGAAGAGAGAAGAAGAGAGGAGAGTAAAGCGAGACAAAGCAATCTCTTTTTCATCGCTACTCATTATATCACATTATTACAAGTAATAATGTAAATAGAAAAAACCACACCCATAAGGATGTGGCTTTAATAGCAAGAAAGTAGAGAGGTTATTGTTCAGGCGTTGTTGTAGTTACAGAATAGAGATGAATAGGATATTCATCATGCTGACTAATATAGCTATAGTTATACCAGCCAATTGTGGAGTAAGATCCATAGGTTCCAAGGAAGACCGTTGAACTTGAACCTGTTTCGCTACCAGGAGCGGTAAAGCAATCATACGTTGAATCCCAGCTAAATTCAGTAATAGCTGAGCTAGTACTACTTTCGGCTACGAAAGTTAAATTATTGTGTGTGTCATTATATTTTAGACCAACATAATATGTAGTTGAGTTCTTGGTAAAGGAGATTGTATATTTGGTCTCGGTCTCTCCAGTTGAATCAATGGCTGCCACTCCATAAGTTGATGTACCTGTTGCTGCGCTAACAGTGCAAATAATAGCATCGCTCTCGTCAGTAGAAGTCGCTCCATAAAAACCACTCATTTCGCCAGTCATATAATAAATGGCATATTTACCAGTATGATAAATACCAAGTGTATATGTCGCAGTTTCGATATTATCTAATGAAGTAACATGCTCTCTTGGAGCGGGAGCATCGGTCGCACTTTCTGTTTCATAGAATGTCGCAGTAGGAGCAGATTCAATCCAGCTTGCTACTTCACTCACATAGAGACAGCCATAGGTTGAGTTATAGGAAAGGAAGTATGTTCCTTCAGCGTTACCAAGGCACTGATAGGTTGGGTTATAGTAGACATAGCCCTTAGTGGTAGAAATCTCAAGATTAACGTGTTCACCATTAACAATGTTAAGGTATTTACCGCCTTCTAGACTAAGGACAAGACCAGCGCCTCCGTGCTCACTACGAGAAATAGTGACTTTAACGGCGTCAGAGACATAAGGGCTTACGACGCCTTCATAAGAATAATTTGAAACTGTGTCCCCTGTGGCAAATAAAACGGCTTCGTCGGTCACAGGAACGCCGAGATAATACTCCGTGCCAACAGTCCATGGAATATCCACTAATGCCTCTGCTGTAATGGTAATTTCAACAGAATCAGAAAGACCTCTCCATGTCGCCGTGACAGTGGAAGTTCCTTCTCCAACAACAGAAACAGTATAACCGCTGACAGTAACAACACTAGTATCACTTGAAACGATAACGAGGCTCTCACTAATGAGCTCTTGAGTAGGATTCATAACTGGATCAGACTCAAACTCGAGATCACGAGACGCTTCACCATAGTGCCATTCAGCAGTCATTTCGCTCTTATTAGCAATCGCAAACGAATTAGCCTTATCTTCACTAGAAGAGTCACAAGCGGTGACAAGACCAACGCTAAGACATGCTAGTAGAGCAACACTTAAGATTGTCTTTTTCATAAATTCCTCCTTATATAAGATTTAAAGACAATGCTAGTTGTCTCTTTTAGAGACAACATAACACATGCATGTAAAGAGAAGTGATTATACGTAAAGGATCTACTGTATAAATACTTCGTTATTTATGTCCTTAAGCACTCTCGTATAGATAACTCTCTTATAAATGCCGATTCCGACATAAGAGCCTCCAACGGAGAGTAGCACTAAAGCCGCTCCAAAAAGAATCATAGAGACATAGAATTCAGTACAAGTAGGATCAAGAACATGTTGATTAGCTGGTTTTTTAGCGAGAATAAAGAAGATAACTGCGATGATAGCCGCGATTACACCAATACAGACGCATTCCATGCCAACGGCAAAGGAATTGCAGCCTTTTTGATATTGCTCGTGGGCGGCGCGGGAAAGTGACTTAGTTTCATCTTCACTAATATTATGATGAATATGCTCGCCGCATCTTGGGCAAGCGTAAACTACTTCCGCGTCTTCGCTTATCTCAGTCTCAATATCAACTTTAGATAAAGTAGCGGACTTAGCTTCCACTTTCTTTTCATCAATCTTTTTTCCGCAGTTAGTGCAAAACATGATCTTCTCCTTTATATACAATATCCATTAATTAGAATCGTGCACAGCACTGGAATCATAAACCCATCCAACATCATCTGTGGTATTAGGTAAAATCTGAAGCGTTAGCCTATTGCTGGATGTAAAATGGAAAGTAAGGTTACCAGAGAAATAGAATGACTGATTAGTAAAGTCATCTTTTATAACGTTTCCATCATCATCTTTTTTAATGGTAAAGATATAGTTTGAATTATTTTCGTCACCTTTATAGTTAAAGGTAAGTTCAACATGAACCTTGCCGCCATAACCTTCCTCAAAATAAAGATATACATTATCAGAATCTGTAAGATTAGCACTCTTTACTTCAACAGGCTCAGTAATTGAGATTCTACGGCAGAGGTGATCCCAGCAATCATCAGATTCTGCTAAAGCGCAGATTTCTTCATAGGTATATGTTTCGGTCTCAAGCATATGACCGCCATCAATACCTGGAATATTATTCTCTTCTGCGGTTAGTAGGATTTGAGTGTCCTCCGTGCTATAAGAGGTGGCTCTTGGGAATCTTCCCTCAACATCATTAATTTGGAAACCATAGTTATCAGTACTTGCAAAGATGCCATACATCTGTAAATAAGTATTTGTCTGTGTGTATTTAGAGGATATATTACTCATACCCGCAAAGACATTAACTCCGGCCCAAGTTCCTTCGGTATAAGGACAATCCTCGCCTATTGACTCATAATAATCTTCGAGCCAATCAATATCATAGTAATCCACTATATACATAGTGTTATTAACATAACCCGCTAGGGTTCCCTGGAAGAGAACACGCTGGTTATCAAGAGGGGAGACATAGGTTGACACACCACCATTTTCTTCTCTAGATTTAATATCCTTTTTTATTTCTTCTTGCATCTCAAAGAGAGAAATATATTGATATTCATCTCCAGGCCAGTGAGGTGGAATAGCTACTGGATCCCATAGGCAGAGTTCATATTTCTCCGCTTGGTTTTGAGCGTCATAGAAGGTCTGCTGATACTGAGGCATACTAGTCACGTTTTTAACCCATGATAGGCCGTACTGAACAATCATAAGATTAAGGAGCACAAGTTCATCATATGGTGCGTGCTCTTTTTCAAAATTAACCCAAACAAGGGAGACATATCTACTACCCGTTGAGTCAGTTTCAGGAGGAGCGTATGTATCCTGAGCGGTGCTCACAACAATAGTCTTAGCCTTCTCTAGAACTGACTGAGTAAAGATAGAGGCTTCCTTACCCCATTTCTCCACTTTACCAGTGGACTCTGGGGTATCGATGCCGTAGTATCTTGCTTTGATAACATTATCATCAGAGGAATTTTGTTTGAAGTGAGTGGTATCACCATCGATATAAAGATAAACCTCAACTTCGGCAATGCCGTCGGTAAGGAAATCTTTACCTTGGTAATCAAGCCCAAGTTTGACACTGCCATCAAAGGCATAGTTTTTAAAGTTTTTATCAAGTTCCTTATAGTAGGTGCCTTCACTGATAGTAGTATCTTCTTTTTCATCGCAAGCGGTAAGACCACCAAAGGCAACTACAGCAAGTGGAAGTATTAATAAGGATTTAAGTAGTTTTCTTTTCATTATTATTTCCTCCCATTAAATTACATAGAAAGTTTTGTTTGATTTATGGCGTTTGTAAAGGCCGAGGAAATCTCGCTATGACCGAGAAGAACTTCAGTTACAATACCTCCAACTTGATCACGAAGAGTAGCACTTCCAGGGAAGACCGCCGTGGTAAAATAGCTATTACCAAGATCGGTTACCACTCTCGCGGTGTCAGCATATTCCTCGCCCCAGAGGAGATAGTCTTGATATTCATCTGTGACATAGGCACTTTCTCTAACGGGAGAGTAGCCTTCACTACCATAAGTACAAAGCTCAACATTAACATCAGCGTTAGTGAGATATTTAATAAATTTCCAAGCATAGAGATTTCTCATATCATTTTCATCATCGGTTAAGCTTGGATTTCTTAAAACAGTAAGAGATGGACCTTGGCAGACGTAGAGAGGATTATTATTGTCCGCTGGAACACTACATACTCCAACCTTAAAGCTATCTGAGGATGGAAGCTGATAACCAGTTCCACCACTTGATCCGATTGAGAAAATAGCTTGCTCATCAATGAAGTAGTTAGAGCCGTATTCTCCAAGGCATCCTTTAGTGGTAAGAACGCCTGCATCATATTCATCCTTAAGCTCTTCTACCATAGCCTCGGCAGCGGTTCTTGCATCGCCTGTTTCAAAATCAATAGAGCCGACATTAGTCTCTTGGTTAACACTAGAATAAGGAATCTCGTTTTGTAACATCTTCGTAATGAAGAGGTTAGAATCACTATCATAGAAGACAGGGTAGAAACTGGTATCCTCATCATTACGTTTACTTGGAGCGTTATTATCATTCCAAATGTAATCACCATTCTCATCAGTGGCAATGGAATACTCTCCAATTTTCATAAGTTCATCCCAGCTAATACTGCTAAGATACTGATTGATAGTCTGGCCTTCTAGAGAAATGTGATATTCACTATCTTCTGAAAGAGAGGTCATAGACTGAAGGAGAGGCTCAACAATATCAATATTGTAGAACATTACTTCAGTGGACTTCATAAGAGGTATAAGATAAGTTCCTTCATAGACAAATTGCTGTCCCTCTTCGATATAGGCACTTATAAAATCATCAATGCCGTATTCATCACCGAGCCATTTTTCTTTTCCAAAGCCAACTTTTGAATCATTAATGTATTTATCAAGGTTAACAACATAATCGCCAGGATTTTCTTCCATATTGAGATAATCAGCAACATGGTCTGGATAAGCCACGGCAATGGTAGGAACGTTTCCAGCGCTAAAACCTTGTAATACGTTACTTAAAACATCGTCATATCCGCCTCTATAGGATTGAACAATTTCAACATTGAGCCCTTCGTTTTCCCAAACGAGGTCTTCAAAATCCTCAATCTTACGGTCAAGAGTATCTTGAATTGTCTTTCCAAAGGTGTGCCAGAAAGTGACAGTAACGTCAGGGTCGCCCCTATCATCTTTTTTACTGTCATCACTTGATCCGTCACAAGCGGTGACCGCTAAGAGACTGATAACCATTACAAGGGAAATTTGTTTAAACTTACCTTTCATAGAATTTACCTCCTAAATATATTTCTATTTAGAAATAATAGTTTTAGTTATAATGCTAATTTTGCCTGATTTTCAGCGTTTTCAAAAATACTGTCAATCTCTTTATCAATATCCGTAGATAAGAGACACTGAGTCATGATAGATCCCGCTTGAGTACGAGCCTCAGCGCTTCCCTTAAAGGCAGGGGAAGTGAAGAGAGAAGAAGCAATATCGGCATATAAACTATAGACATAGACATAAGTTAAATCCGCACCAGATTTACCCTCAGTACTTGTCCAATCAAGCCAATCATCGAGAGTATAAGCGGACTCTCTAATTGGCATATAACCTGTTTCGGTTGCCCAGTAGCATGTATTCTGAGCACTGGTAATGAATTTATAAAAGAGCCAGCATGCAAGCGCTTCTTGGTCATCGTTATGATCAAAGAAACAAATGGATGGGCCCTGGCAGATACATTTTTCTTCGTGTCCTTCGGCTTGAGGAATACGGGCCGCACCACTTACGAACTGACCTTCTGTTTGATATTTAACTCCACCAGTAGATCCAACGGTGAAGAGAAAGGCATCATTACAGTAATAAGTATCAGTATAGCCACCACATGTGCCTTGAGTGCATATGTATGGAATAGATTCAGTATTGTGCTGAGCATTAAAGGTTTTCATTAGGCCCTTCATATCATCATTGTTGAAGAGAATCTGACCTTTACCAGTTGTGGTGCTAACCGAAGTATAGTCATAACCATATTGCTCCGCAAGGGTAATAAAGAGGTTATCATCAGAGTCATAACCAAGTAGTCCATAGTAATCTGATTCTGTATTTATATAGCCATATAGAGAGCTTCCATAGGATTCGTCAGTAATCGCTTTCTCTAATGCTGGGAATAAGTGATCAAATAGCTCCTCCCAAGTAAGGGAATTAAAGTAATCAGTGTCGAGCGCTTTACCCTCATTAATTGAGGAGTCAATTCCAGATAGATTAAGTCCGATAAGAGCATCGGAGTTATAGTATAGGGCTTCAGATGAAGCGGCAAAAGGAAGACACCATGTTCCTTCAACCTGGAGGTTTTGTCCGGTGGCTAAGAGGTTAGGAAGAATATCATCAAAGTCTTCTTTAGTCCAACCATATTCTGGATCTTCCATATATTGATCCATTTGGATAACTTTTCCAGTGCTGAGGTAATCCGCGACATGGTCAGGGTAGCAAAGCGCCATATTAGGATAGCTATCTGCAGGAATACCCTGAGTAATTAAGTCCTTTAGACCACTATAGTCAGTTGATTGTTTAACAAGATCAACATGAATATTAGGATAAATTTCATTAAATTGAGCGAGCATTACTTCAAGTTGAGCATCATAAGAGAAAGTGTGCCAGAAGGTAATATAAATATCATCACTGGTTAACTCTCCCACTTGACTCTTTTCTCCACAAGAAGTTAAACCGCTTACTCCTCCAACAAGAAGTAAACAGCAAGGAAGTAATGTTTTGAGCTTTTTGTTTTTCATAATAGTAATACCTGTTTTTTCCTTTCTAAGATTATAGGATAATAGATTATCCTTTAATTCCCGCTCTAC
>JAJQAM010000057.1 GCA_021203805.1 Coprobacillus sp. | reverse complement strand
CCGCGCAGGATGACATGCGCGAGCGGATTGCCGTCCGTGTCGACTTCCCAGCCCCGATGCGTGAAATGATGCGGATGCTGCGCCGCATACACAGAGTTCATCAGAACGGACAGGTTGCCGCTTGTCGGATTTTTCATGCCGCTGGCCACATCAAAGCCGCTGACGGTGAGCCGGTGATGCTGATCCTCCACCGAGCGCGCGCCGATGGCGACATAGGAGAGCAGGTCATCCAGATAATCCCAGTTCTCCGGGTAGAGCATTTCGTCGGCAGCCGAAAGGCCGGTCTCCGCGATCGCGCGCAGATGCAGGGTGCGCACGGCGATCAGCCCTTTTTCCATGTCGGGCCGTTCCTCCGGATCCGGCTGCGTCGCGATCCCTTTATATCCCTCTCCGGTCGTGCGCGGCTTGTTTGTGTAGACGCGCGGGATCAGGATCAGCCGGTCTTTCGTCTGCTCATTTAAGCGTGCCAGACGGTGGATATAATCCAGAACCGGTTCCTCGCGGTCGGCGGAACAGGGTCCCACCACAACGAGGAACTTGTCGGATTCCCCGCGGATGACGGCGCTGATTTCGGCGTCCCGCGCCTCTTTGATCGCGCGTCCCTCCTCGGGCAGCGGATAGTCATCCTTGATCTGCTCCGGAGAGGGCAGTTGGTTTAAATAAGTGAAACTCATCGTTTTTATCTCCTGTTGTTTTTATAGCAAAAATTCCCTGTGCGACGATTTGTCTGCGCGTCAGGAGGAAAAGAGCTGTCTTCTGACGAGATCGACCGGCATCTCCTGCCCGGTCCAGCATTGGAATGACGCGGCTCCCTGATAGAGGAGCATGCCTTCTCCGTTCGCCGCCCTGCAGCCGGCGTCGCGCGCCATGCGCAGCAGTTTTGTCTCTTTCGGGTGATAGATCACATCATAGACAAACAGCGGCGGAGAAAGGAGCGTGGAATCCGTGATCGGACAGTCGTCCGTGTCTGGCTCCATGCCGACATTCGTCGCGTTGACGAGCATCACGCTCTCGGAGAGACTCTTTTGCAGGGCGTCTTTGTCCGCGATATCGTATACGTTGATAACGCATCCGGTCGCTTCCGAGATCTGCCTCGCGAGGGCCACGGTCCCCGCGTACGCCGTGATCCACTCCGCACGGGCGATGTCACCCGCTTTCTCGGGTTTTCTTATACGGCGGAAGAGATCGATCTCGGTCACGCCGTTTAACGCCGCGTGCGCGATAATGGACTTTGCTGCCCCGCCCGAACCGAGGATGGAAAACTTTTTCCCTTTCAGGTCGCAGCCGTTTTCCGCGGCGGAGCGAAGGAATCCCTCCCCGTCCGTCGTGTGTCCGATCGCGCGCCCGTCCTTTTGGATGACGGTATTGCACGATCCGGCAAACCGCGCTGCATCCGTCAGCTCATCCATATAGGGAATGATCTTTTCTTTGAAAGGCATCGTCACGTTGTAGCCGATGGCGCCGACCGCCTTCAGGCCCGCTACGGCGGCCTGCAGATCCTCCTCCCGCACATCAAACGCGAGGTAGATACAGTCGATCCCGAGCGCCTCGAAAGAAAGGTTGCTCATCTGCGGGGATATGCTGTGGGAAGCCGGATATCCGATCAGGGCCGCAAGGCCGGTTTTTCCTGAAATTTCCATAAGTATGTTCCCTCCTATATCAGTTATAATAGATGCTTTAATTATTGTCAACGACTTGCACCTTTTTCATAGGTAAGTTATACTAAATGCATAAGCGGCAGCACGCAGGAGGATCTAATGCGGGATTCGTTAGAGATCAAGGGAATTCGGTTCGGTGACGGCCGTCCGGTTATCTGTGTACCCGTTGTGGAACAGGAACGGGAGGACATTGCGGCGCGCGTTCAGACATTGGCGGAGCGCGGCGTGCAGATGATCGAGTGGCGCGCGGACCGGTTTTCCGGAATCGGACAGCCCGATGCGCTGCGTGCCGTTCTGGAGGATCTTCGTCCGTTTACACGGGATGTGGTCCTGCTTTTTACGATCCGCACGGAGAAACAGGGAGGATGCGCGGCCCTTTCGGAGTCTGAAATCCTCCATGCTTGCGAGATCGCGGCGAAAAGCGGGTGCATCGATATGATAGACCTCGAATATTTTGAGCGTGAAAAACCGGAGCGGGAGATTCGCCGCCTGCAGCAGACAGGCGTGCGCGTGATCGCCTCGCATCACGATTTTCGCGCGACTCCGGACGATGTGATCCTCAAGAAACTGATGGAGCAGCTTTTGGCGAGCGGCGCGGATATCGCGAAGCTTGCCGTCATGCCGCAATCCCCGGACGATGTGATCCGTCTGCTCCGTCTGACAAGCGATACGAAACAAACCGATCCGGACTGCCGGATCATTACGATCGCCATGGGAGACCTGGGGGTGATAAGCCGCGTGAGCGGTGAGACGTTTGGTTCGTGCGTCACATTTGGCGCGGATGGAGAAGGCTCGGCACCGGGGCAGCTGCAGGCTGACACGCTGGCCGTGATCCTGGACGCGCTGCACAGCAGCAAAATGGTAGACTAGAAAGAGGAGGAAATTTATGAGTGAGAAAAAAGCATCTACCAGTGCAAACATAACCTTGGACAAACCCGTTTATCTGGTCGGGTATATGGGGACCGGCAAGACGACGGTGGCAAA
>JAJQAM010000025.1 GCA_021203805.1 Coprobacillus sp. | reverse complement strand
GCAAAAATACCAAATGTGGAAGCGGAAGTTGTCTTGCAGTTTTCCTGTTGGGCAGGGCGCGGGACCTCGAATTTCAAAGAGCCCATGTGCGTGTTGCTCTAAAAACTCTGCCCAGCGTTCTGCGGTTTTTTCTACGCGCCTTTCGTCGCGTCCCCTGAAAATATGCCGAATTATGTGGCGATGTGGAGGGTATCCGAATTCTTTCCTGCGTTTGAGTTCCGCTTCGAGAAAGTCCTCAAACTCTGCGCGCTTGGCAAATTGTATGGGGTCTGCGTAGGGGGTAAAAGTTTGGACGATAACTTCTCCATCGAGTTGCCCCCTGCCAGCTCTTCCTGCGACTTGAACAAGGAGCTGAAATGTGCGCTCGGCTGCACGGAAATCTGGAACATGCAGAGAGACGTCTGCGTCGATCAGCGCGGCGAGAGTTACTCGCGGGAAATCGAGTCCCTTTGCTATCATCTGTGTGCCGAGCAAAATGTCGATTTTCCCCTCTCGGAAATCGGAGAGGATTTTTTTGAACTCGTTTTTCTTGCTCATCGCGTCCGCGTCTAAGCGAACGATCTTTGCGTCAGGGAAAAATTTTGCGAGGAGTTCTTCTGCGCGTTGCGTGCCAAAACCGCGTTTTCTCAAATCCTCTTCCCCACACTCTGGGCAGCGCGTGGGAACGGATTCTGCGTGCCCACAAAGATGGCAGAGCATGGTTTGATCTGTGCGGTGGTAGGTGAGAGGGCTCGAGCAGTGGGGGCAAGAAAGGACGTGTCCACAAGTTGGGCAAATGAGTGCACGCGAGTAGCCTCTTCTGTTCAAAAACAAAATGCATTGCTCGTGCCCTTGAAGCCTATCTGAAATTGCGTCTAAGAGTGGGCGCGAGAAGGTTGTTTGCCCCTGCATCCGCAAAATTTCGCGACGCATATCGATGATTCGCATCATGGGGAGAGGGCGGTCGTCTATGCGCTTTGGCATGCGGTTTAGTTGGTATTTGCCAACTTGTGCGTTGTAAAAACTTTCTAAGGATGGCGTTGCAGAGCCAAGAACGCAGACTGCTCCACAAAGACTTGCCCTGAAAACCGCGACATCGCGTCCGTGGTAAAACGGCGTTTCGCTTTGCTTAAAAGAAGTTTCGTGTTCTTCATCGACCACGATAAGGCGCAGATTTTTTAATGGGGCAAAGATGCCCGAGCGCGCACCTACCAACACTCGTGCCTTTCCGTGTATCATGTCCATCCAGGCGTCAAAGCGTTCTCCTGCGGAAAGTTTATTGTGCCAGACGACTACTTGCGTGCCACAACCGCTTAGGCCACGTCGCAGGCGATCTACAGTTTGCTGCGTAAGTGCTACCTCGGGGACGAGAAAAATCGCGCTTCCCCCGAGGGACAGAATTTCCCTGATTGCGCCGATATAGACCTCCGTTTTCCCAGAGCCCGTAGCTCCGTGCAAGAGGTGTGTTTGGTATTTCCCTTTTGCGATACTTTGTTTGATGGAGTCGAGTGCTACCGTTTGTTCGTCCGTTAGGTTTAACGTGGGGGCAGGGCTATCGTCAGCGTCATTTGCTACACGAGAAACTTTAGTTGCGGTTTCTTTTGCTATTCCGCTTTTGATGAGGGAGTTTATGACCGATGCTGAAAACTTCAGCACACCGCGCGAAGTTTCACCATTCGTGCTCAGCTCGCTGTAAAGCTCTGCCTGTTTGCTGGCCTTCTTTTGTAGTTTTGAAAATTCCTCTTCTGAGAGTTTGTGTGCGATAGAAATTTTTTTATCGAGAATGGGACGAACTCCTTGACGGACCGCCGATGGCAAAACTGCCTGCAAGACAGAGTTCAATGGGGCTACGTAGTATTTGGAGATCCACTCGCAAAGCTTTATTTCGTCAGGAGCAAGAACAGGAGCGTCGTAACGGAGTCCAGAAATAGGGCGAAGTTTTTTAATGATTTCTTTTTTAGGAACGACGTTTTTCTCCCAGATGATTCCGTATGCATGGCGTTTCCCGAGCGGAATTCGGACGAGAGAGCCAACATCGACTTCCCCCTCAAGTTCTGAAGGGACAGTATATGTGTAAGCCTGCCCGCCACCATCAAAAGGCATAACGCTTGCGCAACTTCTTTTGGATTTGCGCAGGCTGGGCTCGTCTGTTGGAGGCAACTCAAACATTTGTTTTATCGCTTAGCACCAGCCTCACCAAGACAGTTGTTGCTGGCGTTAATGGCGGGGTGTCGCTTCCGCTCGGTACCAGACGCCAGACAACTGTCATGGTCCCCTCCCTCGCCACTGCGTGGCGACGGAGAGAAGCGCGGGGAGAGCCCCGCGTGCCCCTGATGAGAAGCACGGGAGAGTCTATCGTTTATTGCCGCACCGATGCCATCGTTGGGGGATTTTTCCACAAAGATTTTTTCGTATTTCGAGGCATCGAGCTTCCGCAATAGGGAGAAGAGTGATCGTGCGACATCCGCAGGATCGCCACTCTCCGAAAGCCAAAAGAAGTTTTCACGATTTGCAAAATCCTGAAGGCGTCTTTGAGCTACAAAGGCGATTTTCTCCTTGTCTCCTTCGTTGCGGGACTTGTCAAAGAGGGCAGGGAACTCGCTCTTTGCGTCGTCTAAGAGGACAAGTTGGGCGTTGGGGCTGTAGTGCTTTTTAAGCATCCCAGG
>JAJQAM010000043.1 GCA_021203805.1 Coprobacillus sp. | reverse complement strand
AAACCCACGATGACATCTGTCGTAATAGCGATATCAGGGACAAGGGCTCTTATGTGATTAATCTTAGAGAGAAAGGAATCTGTCTCATATTTACGGTGCATATCATGAAGGATTTTATTAGAGCCGCTTTGAAGCGGGATATGAAGATGCTTAGCAAGATTAGAGTACTTACCAAATAAAGAAATAAACTCGTCATCAATCTGCGAGGCCTCTAGCGATGAGATGGTAAGTCTTTCTAGGCCTTTGATATTAAGAAGTTTTTCAATAAGTTGGTTAAAAGAGACATCTCCAGAGTCTAGACCGTATGAGCCAATATCAATTCCAGACACCACTATTTCTTTATAGCCTTTACTAACGAGGTAGCGGGCTTCCATTAAAACATCTTCAGCGTCTCGGGATCTACTTCTTCCCCTGACATAGGGGATAAGACAGTAGGAGCAAAAGTTATTACATCCATCCTGAATCTTAATGTAGGCTCTCACGTTTTCACTTAGAGTGTTACTTCCTAGCTCTTCATAAGTAAACTGACGAACATCGCTATCGATAAGAGTGATCTTCTCGTGGTCTTTTTCAAACTTACAAGCAAGCTCAAAAATCTCATTTCGATGAGAAGTGCCAAGCGCGATATCGATATCAAAATCTTTGATTAATTCAGCGTGCCCTTGTAGAAAACATCCCATCACTACAAGAATAGAATGTGGGTTATTTTTTCTCACTCTTCTAATAAGCTGACGAGACTTTTGATCGGCTACGGATGTAACGCTACAAGTGTTAACAATAACGACATCTGGATTATCTTCATCACTTAGCTCATACCCATTATTTAAAAAAGGCTGAATAACAGCGCTGCACTCATAGTGATTAACTTTACATCCAAGATAATAGTAAGAAATAGTTTTCATTTTTTACTCTTTTTATATTTGATGAGATAGTAATAAAGAGCTTTCCTAGATAAGAGATTATTATCGATTAAAGCGTCATAAAAGCCCTGCATATCATTAGCAAAATAAGCATTCATAACCGGCTCAATTCTCTCAAGCATATCCCGGAATTGCACTCTTTTTAAATATTTATCAAATAAAACAATCTTATTATCAAGCCTTCCCTCTTTATTAACGATATAGATAGTATTTGTGTCATAGTGGAAGAAAGCGTATTCCTCCCCATTAGTTCCAACGTTAACAAGCCTAGTAAATAAAGAGTCATATAAAAGAGGCCCATATGTATCAAATGGGTCCACTATGTTAGCGGAGTAATCAGTAAAGAGATGGTTATAAGGAGAGAGGAGAAGTTTCTCTGGTTCATGAAGATAAACGCTATTAATGGCTCTATTAAATATAGGAAGATAAATCTTATTTTTCTCCTCTAAGTAATAGGGCAAATTGTAGGTCACATCAAGAATCGCCTTTACGTAGTTTTGATGGTTAATAATTTCTCCTTTATCCGCTCTCTCATTAAGAGATAAAACTTCATCTTCAATTTTCTTTTTTGTGAGGAGGGAGCGGATGATAATATTAGCTCTCATGATATCAAAATCATCATAGTCACTATCAAAAAGAAAGGAAAAAGTAGGAAATTTATTAAGCATGTAGCGATGCTCAATAAAAAATCGATATTCGTAGCTCTTTTCGAATACATTTCTCTTTCTTTGATATTTCTCCATGAACTCGTAGATATTCATTCTTACTCTTTCTCCGCATATAGATTAATCGCGCTTAAGATATAGATAGCCGCGGTTTCGCTTCTTAATATTCTATTTCCAAGAGAAACACTCTTATAGCCCTTCTCTTTAAGAAGAGTAATTTCTTCAGGCGTGAAGCCGCCCTCTGGGCCCACTATAACTCCAACAGACTTATAATCTTTAATTGACTCTAGCTCCTTAATAAGAGAAGCGGTTCCGCCTTCTTCCATCTCGTAAGGAACAAGTTTAAGCTCCTCATTAGAAGGCATATCTTTAAGGGATATAACACCCCCAATTTCCATTAGATCAGCCCTTTGAGACTGCTCACACGCCTCTTTAATGATTTTATTAAATCTCGCGCAATACCGGCTTAAATCATTTTCATCCATATGATTCACTACTCGAGCGGAATTTACAAAAACCACTTTCTTTACGCCTAATTCACTGGCTTTTTGTAAAATAAATTCGTTTTTATCCTTTTTAAGAGAGCAGATGTATAAAGTGACGTCAACAGGAAGCTCGTTTACCTCTTTTTCTTCATACATTAAAGAAATTAAAAGCGGAGAAACACTATCAATTCTTCCTACATATGAATGACCTTCATATGAAAAAAAGAGCTCATCTCCAACCTTCTTTCTCATGACATGTAAGATGTGATGTTCGTCTGAAGGGGAAACAAGGATCTTATTGGATTCAATACTAAGAGGGAAATAGCGCTGTCTCAACGCACAAACTCCCCATCTTTAGATTTCAGATTATCTCTAAATAGAAAGAATAGACCAAATAGGAGATTAAGGACATACATAGTCACCACGATGATAACAAGATAAATCCAGGTATCTAAAAGAAAGCCTAAAGTAAGTCCTCCTCCTAATATAATTAGGAGATTCACTATCATCCAGAAAACGCCGCGCCAGTTATATTTTAGATAAAACCAAGGAGCTCCAAAGATTCCAAGCGTAGCGCTCCAGGCAAAACAAATACCTCTTCTCTTAGGTTTATAGTTAGTAAACTCAGAGCCATCCATTTTGATTTCTTTAGTGATATCAATCGTCTCACTAGTCACACCATCAAGGGGTCTTTCTCCACCACAAAGAGGACACCTATCAGTGTCAAATTTAGATATTCGACTATTGCAGTATTTACAGTATGGCATCCATCTATCCCATCGCTTTTTTTATCTTATCATAAGATAAATCATAATTTAAGATATTAAATTAAAAAGCTAATAACTTTTTAATCTCTATATAGAAACTAAATAATAACATGACATAAAAAAATACCTCCAAATAAAGGAGATATTTTAAGTAAAAACTAAAGCAATACTTAATTATTTTATTTCTTTTTTGCTTTTTTTAGCGGGTTTAGTAGCCTTAGTGGTACGGGATGTTGTACTCGCCACGTTTTTATCCTGACCGTAATAGGCGTTAACGCCGTGTTTTCGATAGTAATGCTTATCAATAATATGTTTAGGAAGAGTCTCGGCTTCAGGATTAATGGTAAGAGTCGCTACCGCCATATGGCAGATGAGCTCTAACACAATTGCGTTTTCGACGGCCTCTTTAAGAGTAGCCCCCCAAACAAATGGACCGTGATTTCTAACTAACACTCCAGGGGTCACAACATAGTCGCGGCTCTTAAAAGTCTCAACAATTAGTTTCCCGGTATTTAGCTCGTAGTCATTAACTGTCTCTTCCGGGGTAAGCTGACGGGTACAAGGAACTGGTCCGTGAAAGCTATCCGCATGGGTCGTTCCATAAACTGGAAGATCCTTTCCCGCTTGAGCCCAAGCGCAAGCAAAGGTTGAGTGAGTGTGAACAATAGCTTTAATTTTAGGGAAGTGTTTATAGATATAGAGATGAGTGGGGGTGTCACTTGAGGGTTTAAGGACTCCTTCAATCACGTTTCCGTCTAGATCCACTACGACCATATCTTTTGGAGTGAGCTCAGCGTAAGGCACTCCGCTTGGCTTAATAACAACATAACCACTATCCTTATCAAAGGCGGAGCAGTTTCCCCAGGTAAGAGTAACTAGGCCGTGTTCTCCTAGCTCTTTATTAGCTTCCATCACAGATTTTTTAAGTTCTTCAAGCATATATTTAATCCTCCTATTTAGCGCTAGATATAATTTTAATCGTTTTCTAAGAAATGTTTAAACATTTCTTTTTCTTTTTTATCCGCATTAATTGTAATCTTATTTTGAGTGGAGAAGATATGGTCAAGATACTCGCTTAGTGAAAGGCTACTGAATAGATAAGAGCTTAAAACCGCTATCCCCCAAGGGCCTCCTTCGCTAGCGGTATCCATAACGCTTATAGGGCAGCCTAGAGCGGCGCTCATCGCGCTTTGCCCAACAAGCGGCGTGGCAAAGTAGCCACCTGAGCCTATAACCTCGTTTATCTCGATATCTTCACTAGCTAAGATGCGGCTTTTAGTGGCAAGCTCGGCGACGCATTCATAAACAACCGCTTTCATAAGATTAGGAAGAGAGACGTCCTTTTTATGATATTTAATTGAATAGGGTTTTTCAAAAGAGAAAGCCGCTTGATCTTTTGAGAGGCTATGATGAGTAATTCCGTCTAAATCACTAGAGGCGAGAAGAGACTGACTCATGAGATAGCCAACTAGGTCTTTATCCCCTGTTCCAACAATTCCAACGGGGAGCACTCCTTTAAAGCGTCTTGCGCATTCATTAAGAATAGAGGTGCATTCATTAACGTGAATCATGACAACTTCGTGAGCGTCAGGGGTAAGCACTATATCAACATCAGGATTAGTAGTCCTTAGCTCTCCAGGGATCACTACCATTAGAAAAGCGGAGGTTCCGGCGCTTACGTTACCAGTTCTCACCTTAATGGAGTTAGTCGCTACCATTCCGGTTTGGGCGTCTCCCTCAGGAGCGCATAAAATCGTGCCTTCTTTAAGTAAATTCCCGCTAAAAAGGGCTCCTTCTTTACTAATTTTACCGGCTACTTGTCCGCATTTTACAATACGAGGGAGAATATCTTCAAGTTTATAGGTAATATTATGCTCTTTAAGCAAAATATCGAACTTTTGAAGCATTTCTTTATCATAATTGCCAGTATTTGGATCAACAGGGAACATTCCAGAGGCGTCTCCTATTCCAATGACTTTTTCCCCAGTTAACTTATAGTGAATATAGCTAGATAATGTAGTGAGATAAGCGATTTTACTCACGTGTTCTTCTCCGTTTAATAGGGCCTGATAAAGATGAGAGATAGACCACCTAAGCGGTATATTAACTCCAAATAAATCGGTAAGACGTCTGCTTGCTTCTTTTGTATTTTCGTTTCTCCATGTTCTAAAAGGAGTAAGAAGATTACCATCTTTATCAAGAGCGAGATATCCGTGCATCATCGCGCTTACTCCCATAGCGGTGCATTCAACTAGTTTTCCTTTATTTAAATCACTAAGTGATTTAATTAGTCCATCATGAATCTCTTCCTCGCTATAGGAATATAGACCATTTTCCTTATGATCTTCCCACACAAAAAAGCCTTTAGAGATTATCTCCGCTTTTTCATCTATTAAAAGTGATTTGATTCGGGTGGACCCAAATTCTATTCCTAAATATTGTTTCATAGATTATTTGTTAAATGGATTTTCTTTCTCATAGGGGAGAGAAGCGGGGTGGTTATAACCAACGAGCTCCACTCCGAGTAAGCGGTAGACTTCAAAGAGCTCTCTACCGACATGAGAGAAGCACACCGCGGTGTGATGAGGGAAGCAGTTTTCAATTAAGAAGTAGCGGTAAAACCTTCCCATTTCAGGAATATTAAACACACCAATACTTCCAAAAGAGCGAGGTTTTACTGGGATAATAGCTCCCTCAGCGGCGTAGGCGTAGATATGATTATCGCTAGTTCCCTGTAGTCTATAAATAGTCACATCGCTTGGCTTTAGGTCTCCGTCTAGCGTTCCATTTGTCACTTCTTTAGGGAGGGCTCTTGCCATAATACGCTGATAATTCATATAGGGATTACAGAGGCGACATATATCCGTATTACCGCAGTGGAAACCCATAAAGACATCGCTTTGTTTATCGGTGTATTTTCCTTTAATCGATTCTTCAAACATATCATCAGGAACAGTGTTATTTATATCTAGAAGGGTAGTAGACTCACCGGTAACGCATGTTCCAATATACTCGGAGAGAGTGCCGTATATATCATTTTCGCAGCTCACAGGAATACCGCGCGCGGCAAGTCTCGAGTTTACGTAGCAAGGAACAAACTCAAACTGGGTCTGAAAGGCCGGCCAACACTTAAGAGCGATACAGACATAGCTCTTACTTCCTTTATGACTATCTATCCAGTCAAGAAGAGTGATCTCAAACTGAGCGAGCCTTGGAAGAACCTCGGGTTTCTTATTCCCATTTCCTAGCTCCTTAGCCATATCTTTGGCCACTTTATTAATTCTTCTATCCCCTTCATGATTTTTATAGGATTCAAAGAGATCAAGCTCGGAGTTTTCCTCTATTTCCACTCCAAGATCAAATAGCTGTCCTATAGGAGCGTTGCACGCAAAGAAATTAGAAGGGCGAGGGCCAAAGGTCATAATCTTAAGATTATGAACGCCGATAACTGCTCTCGCAATTGGAATAAATTCATGGATTAATTTAGCGCATCCCGCCGCGTTTTGAATGGGCTCGCTTGGAATATAGACTGTTTCTTTTCTTAGCTTTAGGTTATAAGCGCAGTTAAGCATACCGCAGTAAGCGTCTCCTCTTCCGTCTAATAGATCATTTTGCGTTTCCTCAGCGGCCCCAATCATCATCACTGGGCCTTTAGTGAGCCTAATAAACTCCTCAGCGAGCATGGTCTCACTAATCTCAGGGCCAAAGTTACCTAGATAAATACATAAAGCGTTACAGCCATGAGCGAGAACATCCGCTAAAGCGGCTTCCATCTGGAGCTCGCTTTCGACAATACATATAGGACACTCATAGATTTCATCAAGATCATATTTAGCTTTATAGGCTTTAATTAAAGCGGTTCTTCTTTTAACGGATAAAGACTCAGGGAAACAGTCGCGGCTTACCGCGATGATTCCAACTCTTACCGTGGGAATATTATCTATATTCATAATAATTACCTCTTAAAATATTATAGATTATAAATATTATTTATAAAGAGAAAAGAGAATGAGTAAAATAAAGAGAGTAAAATATAGAAGGATTTATCTAATAAAGGAATAAGAGATATGAAATGCCCTAAATGCGGAAAAGAAATTAGTGATGAGAGCGAGTACTGCCCTTACTGCGGGGCAAGGGCGGAGCCGGCAGTAGGGAGTGAATACCACTACCACAATCGAGAAGAGGAAGAGATAAGAAGAAACCAGTTTGGAATGTGGGGATTTGTCTTTTCGATCGTCGCTTTATTTATCTCTATGTATCTAGTTGTTCCAGCGCTTGGCATCGTCTTAAGCGCTATTGGGGTGGCCAAAAAAAACAAATACGACCAGTGGAATAAACTTGCAACTGCGGGGCTAATAATCTCCATTATTCTCTTTGTGTTCTATCTTGTTTATTACATATTAGAAGGGTTTGGATTTGCTATTTACTTCTAGAATATAAAAAGTAGGATCCTCGTCCTACTTTTTTAATATCTAATATTTTAATGGCGGAGGTGCAGAGATTCGAACTCTGGCGGGTTCATCGCCCCTATCGGTTTTCAAGACCGACCCCTTCAGCCACTTGGGTACACCTCCACTATGGTGGATCCTCCAGGACTCGAACCCGGAACCAACCGGTTATGAGCCGGGAGCTCTAACCATTGAGCTAAGGATCCATTTTTTTATCGTTATGGTAGCTGCGGGGGGACTCGGACCCTCGACCTGCCGGGTATGAACCGGCCGCTCTAACCAACTGAGCTACACAGCCATGATAACTTTAAATATTATGCCAAAATATGCCTATATTGTCAAAATGTGTTTTTATTATAAAAACAGGGAAAGAAAAAGAAGCAGACATTCTTGCTTCTTACCTAGATTTTGTCGTGGCTTTTTAGTAGGAGGTTTACCGCGAAAGCCCTCCAATTTCGGTGTGGTTTTTTATTGGGGAGGTTTCCCACCAAAACCCTCAAATTTACGTGTGGTTTTTTATTAGAGGTTTCCCACCAAAGCCCTCACTCCGGAGAGGTGATATATCTATCACGAGATTATATTAATAAATAAACATATTATTGTCAATATAGCGAAATAAAAAGCCCCTCTTAGGAGGGGCTAATTATTTATTTATAATGACAAAGGGGTAAACTATTTTCCCCACATCTGATTATAAATACTAAGTGTAGTTAATGGATGACCGCTATAGTCGAATAAGGCTTGGTTTGCCCATGTACAGACATTATATCCAGAGTTAGACTGATTATTAGCTTGGTAATAACTATCTGAATAAGAAGAGGCCCAGCAGGTGCCATTAAGAGCGAGCCAAGCAGGCTCCCAGTAGAAACTACCAATGCCGTTAGAAAGGCTTGCTACTGCCTGATTAACATCGTAGATATAGCTAGTTTGTCCGTTAACAGAAGCTTCATATCCTCCTGCTTCGGCGTCAGTAGTCCAGAACTGGTTCTGCATAACACCACCATCTTGGTTATCGAGTGTATCGCTACTTTCAACATACTGCCAGTCAACTGTATAGCCGTAGGAGTACTCCATAATGCAGATTTTCTTACTGCTATAAGTAGAGGATAGATCGGAAAGAGTGCTTCTAAAACTAGACATAGACTCATGATAATAGGAGTAATAACTTAGTCCTATAACATCAAAGTCACATCCACCACTAATAAGAGAATTATAATATGTTTTATATGTAGAAAGGTTTTGGTCATCAGAATAATGAATAACAATTTGAATAGTAGAGTCGAAACTTCTCACTGCACTGCAGCAATTTTTGAAGAAGTTAATGGCACTAGTGCTGTTTCCCGTTAATCCGCAAATCTGGTTACCATTAGTTTCATTTCCGACCTGAACCATGCTTGGAGTGCACCCTGCGTCCTTAAAACTTTGAAGAGTGGCTGTTGTCCACGCCGCCGCTGTCGAGATTAAATCGGAATCGCTAAGACTAGACCAGGCTTTAGGAACGTATTGCTGTCCGTGGTGCGCCCAGAAATCGCTATAGTGAAGATCAAGACAGATCTTCATTCCCGCTTTTACGGCGGCCTCGGCAATCACTAAATCAGTTGTAAGGTCGTTACCGCCGCCTTTATAGGAATTACCATTTTCATCGTAGGGGTCGTTCCATAGTCTAATACGGATATAGTTAATGCCCTGTGAAGCAAGGTAAGACATAAAGTCGTCTATGCCGTTAAGCTTAGCTCCACTATCATCATAGAAAGTGCCGCCAGCATTTAATACCTCAACAATTGAGGAGGTATCCATGCCCATAGCATAACTACTATCTAAGTCAAGGGGTTCACCTTCAGTACTGCTTGAAGAGCCTCCGGCTTTACCATTTATACCGGCTTCAAAACCTTCATTATGATAATTAATAAGAATAGTCCAAGTAGAGCCTCTCATATCAATCGTAATGTCATAAGTGGTATTCCAGCCATCTAGACCAATATTATGATCATCACCTACATAATAGCTAAGAACACCTGTAGATGCGGGATCAATTGTAAAATCCTCAAACTTTGCTACCGTATTCCATGTGTTGTAATCAAGAACACGGAAGCTAGGAGCACTAGTACCTGAAACTTCACTGCAAGTGGTTATGGTTCTTGTCCAGTATTTAGAATTGCTATTTGTGGAATCATAAGGAAGAGCATAATCAGAGTCATACCCTGGATTAACACTCCATGTCGCTTCTGAGAGGTTACCGCTTAGTACATAATAGCCATCGGTCGTATAGATCTCATCTTCTACCTCTTCTTCAACTAGAGTTACAAGAATTGAGAAGTTAGATGTATCACTTAAATCAATAACGATATCGTAGGTGTAGCCCCAATCGACACAAACACCACCATCCTTACTGGCACTATCTTTAACTCCAGTGGAGTTACTATCAAGATGGTAAAATCCTACAACAGTTTCCCAACTACCATATGGAGTGACATAGAAACTTGGATCATAATCTTGTCCAGTATCCGCTGCCATAGTGACAGTAAGTTGCCAGGTATAAGTGGATTCATCCGCTGAAGAATAGTAATGATAATAATTAGATGCTTTATCTGGAGATTCTTTCCAAGAGGAATCATTAAAATCTCCAACGAGGGCGTATTCAGCGGTTACTGTCTCACTAGCACCGCTGTCACCAGAATCGCCGCTATCTCCCTCATCACTATATTCAGAAATAGAAATAGATAGAGTGCCGCTAGTACCATCAATTGTAATTACATATGTGGTATTCCAATTTAAATTAATATTACCACTATCTCCTTCACCTAGATTAATAGGGGAATCGGCGGCAAGATTAGAGTAGGTTCCCACGTCAGTGCTATAGTCGCCATATTTGACAATACGGAATCCCGCGAGCCAAGTTTCTGTGGATTCAAGTGTTGTAACAGTAACAGTCCAATACTGAGTGCTAGGATCCTTTGAATTATATCTTAAAGCAAGATTACTATCTAGAAGAGGAGTGTCTTCCCAGCTTGCCTCGGTAAAGTAGCCGTATAACGCATAAGCAGAATCATATTCACTAAGGCAGGTGATAGTAATTGAAGGATTAGTTAAATCATTTAAATCAATTGTAAGGGTGTACTGGTTCCTCCAGTAGACCTGGATATGATCACTTTCTTCATCACCGCCTATAACACCGGTGGAACTCTCCGCATCCACAGCGGAATAGCCCGCGACAACTGTTTCGTTATCATCGCCGTATTCAACAATACAGAAACTAGCCGCCCATCCACCATAGGTATTCCAATCGCTGTTTTCTGTATCTTCATTAGCTATGGTAATAGTTGTGGTCCACACCTTATCACTACTTGCGGTATATGGTAAGTAGTATTCAGATTCGGCGTCTGGAGAAGCGTTCCAGTGGGAGTTTAATAAATCACCACAGATTGCATAGGCTCCAATAATAGGTTCATCTTTAGCGGTCACATTAATAGCGCAGCTCGCTGTTCCCGTGACATAGCCTTCTAAGGTCGCTGTCGCGGTTAGGGTAGCGCTACCAACTGACACACCACTGACCACGCCGTATTCATTAACTGTGGCGACACCAGTGTCACTTGAAGAGTAGGTAACAGTGGCATCAGATGGATTAACACTTACACCCACTGTAACTGTGTCATCAACTTTGACAGAATAAACATCCTCGAGGAAACTTATTTCTATTTCAGGCTCGGGTTCAGGAGTAGGCTCACTTGTATCTTCATTTACTGTAACTAAGACGCCACTACTTTGGACTTCTTTTTCTGTCCACGTCGCGGTTAAATAGGTCTCACCCGCTGCTAGGGCGGTAATCTCTAGACCGCTTATAGATATAACACCGCTTACTGAAGAAGAGAGAGTAACATCACTAGCGGACGCATCCTCTCTACCTGTTTCTTCATCATTAGTATAGGTAAGAAGCGAAACACTGACGGTTTTCGTCTCCCCTATCTCAAGCGGAGTTAGGCTAGATCCATTAGTAATCTCCACTGCATAGGTAGTAACATCGCTAGTGCCTGGTTCTTCTCCAGGTTCTTCACCAGGTTCATTACCCCCTGGTTCATCGCCACCTGGCTCATCACCTCCTCCAGAGCCAGTGTCAACTGGATTAATAGTAATAACAACGCTATCAGTGGCATTTGTATAGCCATCAAGAGAAGCAACACCAGTAATAGTTACTACTCCAGCAGTAAGAGTAGTTACATGGCCGTTATTAGCAACTGTTGCTAGACTCGTATCAGAGCTAGAAAATGAAACGCTAGCGCCTGCTATATTTGTGGTGTAGCTAATCTCAACGCTATCACCCACAGTTACTTCAGTCGCACTAGCGCTTAATGTAAGCGTAAGCTCGCTTGGAACGTCTTCTTTAGTGCTTCCGTCGTCACCACTTTCACCAGCGCCGCTAGTATCACCGCCCTCACCAGTGTCATTATCGTCAGTGTCAATATCGATATCTGTATCGATATTTGTGTCGATATTAGCATTCACGTCGCCTTCGACTCTCACATCGACCTGACAAGCGGATAAGACAAGGGTGCATAAAAGGCAGCCAAGTAAAGTAAGTCGACTTTTTTTCATAAGCTTTTTTCCTTTCTCGTTAACTTAATAACAAAAATTAAAAATTATAAATATTTGAAAAACAAAAAATACTATATTTTTTCTGTTTTTCTTTTGACTTATTGTTTATTTTAGTCAGGAAAAAAAAAAAAATTCCACCCGTAAGATGGACGGAATTAAAAGATAAAAGGTAATAATTTGTGAAATAGCTAAGA
>JAJQAM010000030.1 GCA_021203805.1 Coprobacillus sp. | reverse complement strand
GAACTTGATTTTGCAAAGAAATTGCTTCCAGAGGCCTACGAAGCATGTTTTTTTACTGTGGAGCACACTAAGGCCACTAAAAATGCTTTTGATATAGTAACGCCTGTTGATGTGGCCACTGAAAAATATATAATTAATGCCCTTAATGCAGAGTTTCCTAATGATCACATATTAAGTGAAGAAACCCATCATGACGAAAAAGTAGAAGATAGAACATGGACCCTAGACCCAATAGACGGCACTGTTAATATGGCTAATGGTTCTCCACTATTTGGAATGCAGATATCTATGTTTATGGGAGGAGAACCTGTAGTGTGCGCTATCTATCTCCCTGCTCTTAAAGAGCTTTACTGGGCGAGTAAAGGAGAAGGGGCCTATTGTAATGGTAATAGGCTAGAAGCTCATCATGTAGATCCTGTTGACGCTGCTTTTAATTTTGGAGATTATGTTTTTGATAATGAGGAGTGGTTTAATAAGGAAAGCCAGGTTGTAAGATATTTAAGCTCAAGAATAAAAAGAATAAGATTTCTTGGTGCTGCTTCTATGGATTTTGCTTTTACCGCCTCTAATAGAGCATGTGGCTATATGATATTTACAGATAACTACTGGGATATTGCCCCGGGTATTCTCTTATGTCGGGAAGCCGGCTCTCATATATATTCCCTTAGTGGAGAATTCCATTTTGGAGATAAATGCGTCATCGCTACAAATAGCGATGAAGTCTATCAGTTAATCTTAGAATCTCTTAAATAAAGTGATATTTTCTTTTACTACTAAAAGAAAACTTCAATTGATATAATATTTTTTGCTATGGAAGATAAAATTGTCATTAAAGGTGCTAGGGAAAATAATCTCAAAAATATATCACTTGAGATTCCTAAAAATGAGCTTGTTGTCTTTACCGGATTATCTGGAAGCGGGAAGACCACACTTGCTTTTGACACTATCTTTGCAGAAGGTCAAAGGCGTTTTGTGGAATCTATGTCTAGCTATGCTAGACAATTTCTAGGAAACTTTGAAAAACCAGATGTTGACTCAATTGAAGGTTTATCCCCTGCTATATCAATTGATCAAAAGACAGTTTCTCATAATCCGAGGTCAACTGTAGGCACGGTTACTGAGATATATGACTATCTAAGGCTTTTATTTGCGAGAGTGGGCACTCCATACTGTCCTAACCACAATGAGCCTATCATTTCCCTCTCTCCTAGCGAAATGACTGATATAGTAATGAATAATCCTATTGGGAGCAGAATTATTCTTCTTTCTCCTGTTGTTCATCATGAGAAAGGCACTCAGAAAGATATAGTGGATAAAATTAAAGCCAACGGCTTTGTTCGTCTAAGAGTGGACGGAGAAATAATTGATATAGAGGACTTTAAGCCCCTAGAGAAGAATAAAAAACATGATGTTGATATAGTGGTGGATAGAATAATTCTTAAAGAAGACTCAAGAAGCCGTGTTTTTGAGTCAATTGAAACCACTCTTAAATGGAGTGATGGACTCCTTTCTTATATTGTTGACGGTAAAGAATCTGTTTTATCGCAGCGCCACACCTGTAAGTATTGCGGTTTCTCTGTTCCTAAACTTGAACCTAGACTCCTTTCATTTAACTCCCCTCTTGGTTATTGTCCTGACTGTAAAGGACTTGGTTTTAAGCTTGAGGGTGATGTTAATAAGATTGTTCCTGATGACTCACTTTCTATTGGTGAGGGATGTATCAGATACTTTAAACATCAGGTTCATTCCCAGAATTTAGAGTGGCAAGAGTTTAAACTACTTTGTGCGTTATACGATGTACCTTTAAATGTTCCATTTAGAGATCTAACTGACTATCAAAAAGATATAATTTTGAACGGCTCAAAAGAGCCTCATTCTTACTCGATTAAATCAAGCTCCGGTAATGTCACTAATCACTATGGATATATTGAAGGTATTAAGACCAAACTTGAAAGACTATATAACGAAACCTCCTCTGACATGATGAGACAGTATTATGAGCTATTCTTATCTGAAAGAGAGTGTACAACCTGCCACGGATCTAGGCTAAGTGACACCGCTTTATGCGTAAAACTTGACGGCAAAAATATTTATCAAGTTTCTTCTATGCAGATTAAAGATATCAATAAATTTATTAAGCAGCTTAGGGGAAAACTCTCTAATACTCAACTCGAAATTGCTAAATTAGTTTTAAATGAAATTGAAAATAGAACCCAATTTCTTATTGATGTGGGCCTTGAATATCTCACTCTATCAAGAATGAGCTCGACGCTCAGCGGTGGCGAGGCTCAAAGAATTAGATTATCTACACAGGTCGGCTCTCGTTTGTCGGGAGTTTTATATGTTTTAGATGAGCCTTCTATTGGTTTACACCAAAGAGATAGCAAAAAACTAATTAAAACTCTTAAGGATATGGTGGATATAGGAAATACCCTCATTGTAGTTGAGCATGACGAGGAAATAATTAGAAGCGCGGATCACATTGTGGATCTAGGCGTTGGCGCTGGTGAACATGGAGGAGAGGTTGTCGCCCAGGGAACTGTTGATGATATTATTAGCTCAAAAGACTCCATAACCGGCAAGTATTTATCTGGTGAGTGGAAAATAGAAGTTCCTCAATCGAGAAGAAAAGGAAATGGACTAAATTTAAAAATAATAGGGGCGCAGTGCAATAATTTAAAAAATATTGATGTAGAAATTCCGCTTGGAAAATTTATATGTGTAACCGGCGTTTCTGGAAGCGGAAAATCTTCATTAATTAATCAAACGCTTTACCCGTATCTTAGAAATCATCTTTATGGCACTAGCGAACCAGTTGGAAAAGTAAAGACTATTGAGAATCTTGAAAATATTGATAAAGTAGTGGATGTCTCTCAGGAGCCAATTGGGAGAACACCGCGAAGTAACCCTGCTACATATGTCAAAGTCTTTGATGATATTAGAGATGTTTTTGCAAATACTATAGAGGCTAAGGCTAGAGGATATGATAAAGGTAGGTTCTCCTTTAATGTTGTTGGCGGAAGATGCGAAACCTGTCAGGGCGGAGGCGTTAACCGCATCCCAATGAACTTCCTTCCTGATGTCTATGTAAGATGCGAGACTTGCGGCGGTAAAAGATACAACGATGAGACTCTTGAAATAACCTACAAGGGTCTAAACATACACGATGTATTAGAGCTCACTGTGGACTCCGCTTGTGAGGTATTTAAGGATCGACCAAAAATTAAAAAGAAGCTCGATACACTTCAGGCGGTGGGGCTAGGCTATATTAAGCTTGGACAAGCCGCGACCACCCTCTCGGGAGGCGAGGCTCAGCGAGTTAAACTTTCTTACGAACTTCAAAGAAGACCAACCGGTAAAACCCTTTATATTCTTGATGAACCCACCACCGGCCTTCATGCTGATGACGTAAAAAGACTTTTAGCGGTTTTAAATAAACTTGTAGACCACGGAGATACCGTGATTGTAATTGAGCATAACCTTGATGTCATTAAGTCTTCTGATTATATTATTGACCTTGGCCCTGAAGGCGGAGATGAAGGAGGTAGGGTCGTGGCCGTGGGAACTCCGGAGCAAATCGCTAAAAATTCTAAATCATATACTGGACAGGCTCTTAAGAGTATTTTAAGTAAATAAATTGTCATCTAACAATTTATAGAGTAAGATAAAACTCGTATGTTAAACGCCCTATTTTATATATTTCTAATAATTAGTGTAGCGGCACTTATTTTTGTTTGTGTTTATCTAGGAACATTTATTAGAAAGAATAAGGAAAACGTTACTAGCTATAAAAAGCCTTTAATTTACTCTATTATCGCCGGCGCTATTGGAACGATAACTCTTCTAGTAGCTCTTTTAATTGCTTATCCAAGAGCGGGCTTTGAAAGCGTGAAGTGGTATCACTATCTCGCTACTATTGTGGGCTCTATAGTTACTGGTGCGTCTTTTTATGCTTTCTGGATCTGCTTTATTATGCGCTACTACGGAAAGTTTCTTACTGAGAAGGTAAGAACCTGGTATTCTAGGGGACTTATTATTTCCCTAGTTTCCTTTATAATCTTTATCTTTGTTTTATCAGAAGGCTATGCTGACTATCTTACTTATCCTCTTGTTAATGGTTTTTCCTTTAGCGGAGGTCTCCACTGGACCACTCCTAAACAGAACAATTCGATAGCTTTCTACGCTATCTTTATCTTAGTAGGCGCTATTATTGTCTATCTCATGTGTGACCATAAGCTTTATGTTCAGTATGGAAAGCACGGAATGGTGGATGGAACCTTTATCTTTGGCCTTGTAATGGGAATCATTGGAGCGAGATTCTTCTATGTTATTGGTAACTGGGACCTTTATAAAGGCACCGGCTTTAGAAATATGATTGCCATGTGGGAAGGCGGATTAACCGTTTTAGGCGGCGTTCTTACAGGCGTTGTCTGCGGTGTTATTTGGCTTTTAGTTAGATATAGAAAAGATAACTACTCTATTTTTGTAATGGTGGACCTAATTGTTCCCACTATATTACTTGCACAGGCACTAGGTAGATGGGGCAACTTCTTTAATGTAGAGGTCTATGGAAACGCTGTGAGTAGTAGTCTTTATGCTTTCCTTCCTTCAATTATTACTAATAACCTGGCGGTTAGCGGTCAGGAAGGCATGATATATGCTCCATTATTCCTTATTGAGTGCGTTGTTAATGTCGGTGGCTATTTCATTATTACCAAATTATTTGGTAAAACCCTTAAAAAATACCTTGAAGATGGGGATCAAGCAGCGATGTATTTTGTCTGGTACGGCCTAGTCCGTCTCATCATGGAGCCATTTAGATACTCTAACTACAATATGGGTAGTGATGGCTACTGGTCAGTTATATGGAGTATGGCCTTTGTCTTAGTGGGTATGCTCTTTATTCTTGTAAATCATGTGGTCCGCTTCCTTATTAAGAGAAAGAAAGGAACACTTCGATATACTAAAAATACCTTCCATAAATCTTATATTGGAACTATTGTCTTTAGCATTTTAGCCCTTGTCTTTATTACCACTGGATCGGTCTTACTGGGCGTTTATCCACTGAGTGAATCGCTGTCCGGCTTTACTGTATCCACTTTAGGAATGGTCTTCTTATCAGTGGGACTAAGCCTAGCTATGATAGACGCAATTATGATAATTGCCCTTGTTTCTTCATACACTACAAAAGATACAATTACTTCAGTGGCGAAATATGATTTATTTGTCTTTGATTTAGATGGAACTCTTGCTACAACTGATGAACTTGTTAGGCTCTCATATATGCATCTATATGACCTTCATAAAAATAGTCTATATCCTTCCGATCAGACTCTTTATGAGTTCTCTGGCCCTCAGCTAAGAGACGTCATAAAAGAAGAGTTCCCTAATGAAGATACAGAGAAATTAGCTCAGGAATTTTATGACTATTCCGCTAAGCTATATGATGATGTAAAGCCTTATCCAAATGAAATCAAAATGCTTGAATATCTCCGTAAAAAAGGAATAAAAGTTGCTATATTTACTAATAAAAAGCATGATTTAACAATTAGATGTCTTAATGGATGCGGTATTACTGATTATATCGATATGATAGTGGGCTATGAAGACTGCGAGCCCCGTAAACCTCATCCAGATGGTATCTATAAAATTATGGAAGAATACGGTATCACTGATAAGAATAGAGTGCTCTACTTAGGAGACTCACCAGTGGACGCTTTAGTGGCAAAAAATGCGGGAGTTGATTTCTGCCATATTAACTGGGGACCAAGGCAATACGATGAGAATCTTGCCTTACCCTACACAATCACTAATTATAACGAGATTAAGGACTTATTCTAATATGCAGTTTGATCTTGATTTAGAGCTTATGAAATCTGATGAGAACGCTCCTGATAGTGATGTTCTTGACTGTCTTATTATCGGAGCGGGACCAGGCGGAATTAACGCCGCTATCACTCTTCATAAAGCGGGTCTTCGTTTCCTTATTTTTGAGTGTGATATGCCAGGGGGCAAAGTTAATATAGCGCCAGAAGTAGATAACTTCCCAGGCTATAGAAATATATCCGGCCCAGATCTAGCGATGAATTTTTATCAAGACCTTCTTAATGAAGGTATCAAGATTAACTATGAAGAAGTGAACTGCCTTGAAAAAGAAGATGATGGAACCTTTGAAGTCACCACAAATAAAACAAAGTATCACTCTAAATCCGTAATTATTGCCTCGGGAACTAAAAATAATCTCATTGGTCTTGACAAAGAGCAAGAGCTTTTAGGTCACGGCATATCTTACTGTTCCCTCTGCGATGGACATTTCTTTAAAGGAGAGAATGTCTTAGTAGTGGGAGGGGGCAATGTCGCTCTTAAAGAAGCCATCCACCTCTCTTCTATCGTGGGCCATCTCTATGTTGTCCATAGAAGAAACGAATTTCGCGGTGAGGAAAGACTTGTTGGCACACTTAAAGAGAAAGAGAATGTTACTATCCTAACCCCCTATATTGCTACGGAAATCCTAGGCACCAGTGAGGTGGAAGGCGTTCGTATTAAAAACGTTGAGACAAATGAGGAAAGAGTCCTCGACGTTAAAGGCTTCTTCCCGCTTGTGGGGCAGATTCCTAACACTCAGTTTGTCTTAATCCCTGGAGTTAAAGACTCCACTGGATTCATCCCTATCGATAAGAATAGAGAGTCCACCTGCCAAGGTCTATTTGCGATTGGAGATGTGACGGAGAGAACAACCCGTCAAATCTTTATTGCCTATAAAGACGGTGAAATTGCGGCAAACACAATAATTAGCAGATTAAAATAACACTTTTTAGTGTATAATATTCTTATGCCAATCGAAGATGTTTATACATTTACTCAAAAAGTAAAAGAAGAAATTGTCTCAAATACATATGAGTCTCTCCCTCGTCTTAAGGCGCTTTTAAGTGCCTTTATTCGTATAAATGGAAAGATTGTTATTTCTAGTGAAGAAGAGAAAATCCTATTAACCACTCTTAACGGTAAAATAGCGAGATTCATCTACACTAATATCTCAGGAGTATTTAACGCTAAGTGCCATATGGTGTATGAGAAGTTTGAACATTTCTCTAAAAACCAAACTAGATATCTTATCTATGTTGATGAAAAAGCCGAGGAAATCCTCTCTGATTTAAATGTTGATCTCTTAGAAGAAAAGATTTCTAATGACATCGTTTATAACGATGACACGATATGTGGATATTTAGCTGGCTCTTTTCTCGCTAGCGGCTCTATAAATGACCCAGTGACATCTAACTATCACCTAGAAATAGTGGTCAACGATCAAAACTACGCTAAGTGGTTTCTTAAGCTTCTCTCTAAGTTTAAGGGAGCGTATATGGAAGCAAAAGTGACTACACGTAGAGGGAAATATGTTATTTATTTCAAAAAAAGTGAGATGATAAGTGATTTCCTTATTGTCATCGGCGCGGTTCAGTCCTGTATGGACTTTGAAAACTTCAGAGTGAATAGAGATTATGTTAACTCTAAAAATAGAGTGACTAACTTTGATAATGCAAATATGAAGAGATGCCTTGATTCCTCCGCTTCCCAGGTGGAGAAGATTAAGTTTATTGAGGAGAAACTAGGTCTAGATAACATAACTAACGAGAAACTCGCTCTCTTATGCTCCCTTAGGCTCGAGTATGACTCCGCTTCGATGAGTGAACTTGCTAAGATAATGAGTGAGAGACTCGGCCACGAAGTGTCTCGCTCCTCTATCAATCACCTCTTTAGATCGATGAATGAACTCTATGAAAGGCTAAACGGACAAAATGAATGACGATAATAAAGAGCTACTTATGATTGTAGGCAGGCGTATCCGCTACCTCAGAAAGCAGAAAGGAATGTCTATCCTTGACCTTTCTATAGAAGCGGATATTAACCGTAACTATCTCTCTGATTTAGAGAGAGGCAAACGTAATCCTACAATAACCATTCTTTCTAAAATATCGATTGCTCTTGATGTCTCTCTCTCCTTTCTTCTCGAGGGAGTGGATTTCTATTAAATAATTCTTTTCTTTAAAGAAAAAGTGAAAAGTAGTAAAATAAAATTGCTGTAGAAGGAGGCATGTAAAAATGTCAAAAAAAATAAAAATTGCAATCAATGGTTTTGGACGTATTGGACGTCTAGCCTTCCGTCGTGCCTATGACACGGGCGAATTCGAAGTTGTGGCCATTAACGATCTCGTTGACGCCGCTACTTTAGCGTATCTACTTAAATACGACACCACCCATAGAGGCTGGGAGAAAGATGAAATTGGATTTGATGCTGAAAAGAACTGCATCGTCTTCCGTGGGAAACACATTCCTATTCTCTCTAAGCCAAACCCAGAAGATCTTAAATGGGGTGAATACGGCGCGGATATCGTCCTCGAGTGCACTGGACGATTCAAAGGAAAGAGCGACGCTCAAGTTCACATAAATAATGGAGCGAAAGGTGTTATTATCTCCGCCCCAAGTGATAGTGAGACTCCTACATTTGTCTACGGAGTTAACGACAAGAATCTCACTAAGGATATGACTGTTATCTCTGGTGCATCTTGCACCACTAACTGCCTTGCTCCTGTATGCCTCGTGCTCTGCAAAGAGTATGGCATTAAGGGCGGCTTCATGACCACAGTTCACGCCTATACAAATGATCAAACAACTCTCGACCTTGCTAAGAAGGGCAATCTCCGTCGTGGTAGAGCGGCCGCTGCTAACGTGGTTCCAACCTCAACCGGTGCCGCTAAAGCCATTAACCTAGTTATTCCTGAGCTTAAAGGCTGCCTTAAGGGAGGCGCTATCCGTGTCCCTGTGATCGATGGCTCCCTTGTTGACCTCTCCCTTGTCCTCAAAAAGAAGACCACTGCGGAAGAGATTAACGCGGCGATGAAGAAAGCTAGTGAGACTTACCTCAAGGATGTTCTTGAGTATACCGAAGATGAGATCGTCTCAAGCGATATCATTGGTAACACTCATGGTTCCATCTTCGATGCCACTCAGACAGTAGTGTTTGATGACCCCACCGGCATTCAGCATGTCAAGGTTGTTTCCTGGTATGATAATGAGTATTCATATACCTGCCAGTACATCCGCTTAGCCAAAGTTATGGCCCACGTTCTCGGTGTGGACTAATCTAAGTAATTAGCTTTTAAGTGCCCCTCGTTTCGTGGGGGCACTTTATATATTTAAAGGAGAAATTTAACTATGTTAACCGTAAGAGATTTACATGATATCAAAGGAAAAGTTTGCTTTGTGAGAGTGGACTTTAACGTTCCTCTTAAAGGAGATGTCATCCGTGATGACAACCGTATTGTCGCGGCGGTGCCAACGATTAAAGAGCTCGTTGATAAGGGAGCGCGTCTCGTCCTCCTCTCTCACCTTGGAAAGATTTCTTATAAATTAAGCGAGGAAGAAATCGTCGCTGCGAAAGCGAAAAATAACCTCGCTCCAGTTGCTGTCCGCTTGTCTGAGCTTCTCGGTCAGCCTGTGGCCTTCTGCCCAGAGACAAGAGGAGAAGAGCTAGAAAGCATGGTTCATAGCCTTAAAGACGGCGAAGTCCTTTTAATGCAAAACACCCGCTACGAAAAAGGCGAAGAGAAAAATGATCCTGAGATTGCCTCTATTTGGGCTAGTCTAGCGGATCTATACGTCATGGACGCTTTTGGAAGCGCTCATAGAGCCCATGCCTCAACATACGGCATCCCCTCTATCCTAAAAGACCAGGGTAAACCTGTCGCTATTGGCTATCTCGTTGAGAAAGAGGTCAGCGCTCTTACAAGATGCGTTGACGTGGCCCCAACTGATAGACCCTATATCGCTATCCTCGGAGGCTTCAAGGTTTCCGATAAGATTAAAGTTATCGATTCTCTTCTCAAAAAGTGCGATAAGATTCTCATCGGCGGAGCGATGGCCTATACATTTGTTAAAGCCCTAGGCGGTGAAACCGGTAACTCCCCTGTTGAAGACGAGCAGCTTGAATACGCACGAAACTGCTATAAAGAGGCTAACGGAAGAATTCTTCTTCCAGTGGACTCCGTCTGCGGTAACGCTTTTGAAGAAAGCGAGAGAAGCGAAGTCAAAGTCGTAGACTCCGATAAGATCCCCGCTGGATTCCAAGGCCTTGATATCGGTCCTAAGACTATTGAGGCTTATAGCGAAGAAATAAAGAAAGCAAAGATGATCTTCTGGAACGGACCAATGGGCGTCTTTGAGCAGGACGAGTTCCAGAAAGGCACTATTGCTATCTGTGATGCTATTAAAGAGATTCCTATGTCCTTCACAGTCTGTGGAGGCGGTGATAGCGCCGCTGCTATTAAACAGTTTGGCTATAGTGAGAGTTTCTCTCACGTCTCAACTGGTGGTGGAGCGTCCCTTGAGATGATTGAAAATGATGGTCATCTCCCTGGAATTGATATTGTGAGATAAAAAAATGCGCCGCAAACTATTAATGGGAAACTGGAAAATGAATAAACTCGCCTCTGAGGCGAAAGAGTTTACTCTTTCCGCATATCCCGTCATTGAAAAAGCCACCGCTCATAATATCGATATCGGCGTGGCTCCTACTTACTTATCCTTAACCGCAGTGAAAGAGTACGCTCATAAAGATATGCTTGTCGCCGCTCAAAACTGCCACCAGGCTCCTAATGGAGCCTATACCGGAGAGATCTCTATTGAGATGCTTAGTGAGCTCGGTGTTAACTGGGTGATTATTGGTCACTCTGAAAGAAGAACTTATTTTAATGAGACTGATGAAGCCTGTAACGCTAAGATTAAGGCGCTCATCGCTCATCATATGGTCCCCCTCTACTGCGTCGGTGAAACCCTTGCCCAGTTTGAAGCGGGCACCACTAAAGATGTAGTCAGAAGGCAGGTGGTCGTAGGCCTAGAAGGCCTAACCGCTGAAGACGTAAAAGATCTTGTTATTGCCTACGAGCCAGTTTGGAGCATCGGCACCGGTAAAAACTGCCCCAGCGATATTGCTGAGGAAATCTGTAAGTTTATTCGTGATATCCTAAAAGAACTCTTTGGGGATGTCAGCGAAGATATTCGTATCCTCTACGGAGGATCAGTTAAGCCTGAAAACATCAGGGAATATTTAACCCTTCCTGATGTCGATGGCGCACTTGTTGGGGGAGCGTCTCTCAAAATTGAGTCCTATGTCGCTCTTCTCGATAACATCATTTAAGGAGAAAAATAGTGGCCGATTATAACGATTATCGTAGCGTTAGTGATTTAGATGACGAGCAAGTCGTGGTCGATGAGGGCCATGGCTATAGGGGAAGACGCACCGTCACTCACTCCTCTTTAAATATGGCTAGAACCTACGGCTATATGTGTTTACTAATACTACTAACCGCTGCTATCTCCCTTATTCTTGGCTATGTCTTCTATGTCTGGATGGGGAATAACTATAGCGCAGCTAATACTGGAATCATGGTAACCCTAGTGGTTTCCTGTGTCGCTCAGCTTGTCTTATGTATTGCGATGAGTATGAGCGGTGCGCGTAGAGGGATGAGCAAACGCACCACGTTTATGAGTGTGCTTTACGCCGTCATCATGGGAGTGATGATGAGTAGCTTTACCCTTTGGATTGACTGGGAGATTCTTGGTATGGCCTTTGTAGTGACTGGTTTAGCCTTTGGCTCGATGGCGCTTCTTGGTACTTTTGCGAGGCGCGACCTAAGGATGCTAGCGAGCATTGGAATGGGTCTACTTATGGGGGCGGTCTTTATCTCCATATTTAGCCTTATTCTCTTCTTCTTCGCTCCTAACTGGTTCAATATGCTCTATATCGGCGTCATCATCATTATGTTTATCGCCATGGTTATTATTACCGCAGTGGATGTCCGCCGCATAAGAACAATTGCAAGTGAAGAGAACTATTCTAGAGATGTATCCTTCTACTGCGCCTTCCGTCTTTATACCGACTTTATCGTGATTTTTCTCTATGCGATAAGACTCCTTCTCATGTTTAGAAGAAGGTAGCACTTTCTCTTATCATTAAATTAAAAGTCACCTAGAAATTAGGTGATTTTTTATTTGCGATATTATTATATCTAATATATAATAAGCACTAACGAAAACTAAGGGGACCGCTATTACCCTTGGTCCATTCCATATTAATAATTTTTTTAATAAAAAAGTTATTGACACCTATACCCTAAGAGTATAGACTATTCGAGTATGCAGTCTAAGCGGACTTTTTACTTACATTTATAATGTAAGAAACGCATACTTTGAGATCTTTGAAAACTAAACAGATGTACGAACAAGCAAACGTCAATTCTTGTTAT
>JAJQAM010000033.1:1636-2712 GCA_021203805.1 Coprobacillus sp. | reverse complement strand
AAAATGGTGAAACCATGCCTTTTGACGAGGCAGTTAAGAAGCTCTACGATGAACTCAAAATATGATTTATTCGATAGAAACTTCTCTTAATGCATTATCTGATTTATATAATATCTACGAGTATATAGCGGTTAACTGTCTCGCTCCTTTAAGTGCCGCAAGCCTAGTGCATAAGATTGTTAATATGATTTCAGAATTAGATATGTTCCCTGCTCGATATCGTCTTGTTGACGACGATAATATCAAAATGAAGAATCTTCATCAAGTTAGTGTTGAAAGATATAACATTTACTATCTTATAAAAGAAGAAGAAAAAGTTGTTTCGATTGTTCGTATTCTTTATGGCGGTATGAATGCTAGTGAAATCCTAAACGCCATCCCTAATGATGATTCCTAAACCTTATTATTTTTGAAATTATTCTCTTAGATTTTTGACTTTCCTAATGAATTTAAGCCGAATTGGGTCACATTTTCTTGGATAGCTAAAAAAAGTGACCCTAAAGAGCTAAAATTGGATGGGTGGCTAACTAGATATTTTATATAAAAAAGGGCTATATATTAAGGCTCTTCTCATCGAGGAGAAAGTCGGTGAGACTAAGAAGAAGAATTCCGTCTTCACTATAGTGAGACTCACTTACTCCCTCTTTACATATAATAATTTTTTTAAAGGCATCATTTATTTCTTTTAAAGAGGCGGATTCTTGAAGGTACTTCTCTTCATCGAGATAAGAAGAGACTTGGATATAGTAGAGTCTATCGTATTTACGGGCGATAAAATCCACTTCTAAACTAGTTGGCCCTTTTTTACTTTTATAAGAGCTTATCATTCCAATGTCCACGCTATAGCCCTGGATTACTAGCTCGTTATAAACGAGATTTTCTAAGCTTCTACTATCACCCATTTGCCTAAAATTTAAGATGGCGTTTCTTATTCCTAGATCGGTAAAGTAGTATTTAGACTGCGCGGTCATATATTTATTACCTCTAATATCATATCGGTCCACTTTTTTAATAATAAAAGCGTCCTCTAAATACTGTCTCTTATACAAATATCCTAGCCAACGAGACGTATAGGA
>JAJQAM010000033.1:0-1626 GCA_021203805.1 Coprobacillus sp. | reverse complement strand
TTTTAAATATTTCCTTATGGTATTTACTTTAATACTCACTTTTCCTCTTTCTAGATAGGCTTTTTGAATATTAGTGAGATTAACTAGACTTCCACTTGTGCTCGCTAAGATATTTATAAGGATTTCGATATTATTATCATTTCTTATATGGTGTCTTTCTTTAACGTCTCTTAAATAGGCTTCCTTATAAATCGATTCGAGATAGGCTTTCTTACTATCGTAAGATGGATACTCTTTTAGCTTAGGAAGACCTCCATAATCAAGATATTCCTCTAAAGCTTCCTTTTTACCCATATCGCTAGTAGAGGAGTAGTACTCTTTAAAGGAGAGAGGAGAGAGATATATTTGATCGCTTCTTCCTCTAAAGGTGGTAATAATATCGCTTGATAAACTGTAGGCATTACTTCCAGTAATATAGATATCGATACTTCTAGGTAGATTAAGTCCGTTAATAACCTCTTCGTAATCATTAAGGAGTCCCACTTCATCCACGAATAAGTAGTAGTGACCCCCTCCTTTTATATATTCACTTACATAATTATAAAAGTATTCACTATCCCGATACTTCTTATTTCCATATCCTTCCATAGAAATAGAGATAATAGAAGCCGGATCTACGCCTTTACTTAAAAGATAGTCTTTAAATATCGTAAATAAAAGGAAGGTCTTTCCGCTTCGTCTAAGACCTGTTATCACTTTAATAAGCCCGTTATCCATTTTCTCCACTAGCTTATTTAAATACTCATCTCTTTTAATAATATGTGTTTCCATAACTCATATCTTACTTGTCTTTAGTGTGAATTTCAAGCGATTAGGGTCACTTTTTCTTGGAAAACTAAAAAAACTGACCCTAAACCGCTAAATTTGATGGGAATGGCTAACTAGATATTTTCTTCTTTAAGATTTTATCTTGAATATTGATTAATATATTAGTATTATATTTTTGTAGAAGAAAACTACCTAAATTGCCTGGTGTTCGTGGGATGTATCAGGTTAAAATAAAAGCCCAAGAAATTGAGACTAAAAGGGAATACATACATGTGTTCCCTTTTGTCAAACTAGGAGGATTTATATGGAATTATGTCTCATTGCTAAAAGCTATTTTGTTTCACATTCATATTTTGTGAAAATGCTCGATTTTTATGATCCTGATAAGCAAGCTAGTAGAATGCATCTTCGAGTTAAAATTACTTATAATAATCATAATTTCTATATTCCTCTTAGACGTAACTTAAAACCAGATGTAAGGCCATACGGAAGAATAGGACACGAAGTCCCTTCAAGTACGAGGCCTAATGCAGGACTTGATTACCGCCATGCTTTACTAATCGATGACGATTCATATATAAGAAGTGTTGACCTTAATAATGTTTCAAAAATGCAAGTTAATAAATTAAATAATGACTACTATCTAATTGAAAAGGAATTCTCGGAATATCTAAAAGGCTTTATTAGAGCAGCAAAAAAAAGGGAAATAAATAAGAATCCGCTTTATAGAGAATCTTCTCTCGTTAATTTTGTGGGCATTCTTCTTAATTAATGCTTTATTTTTTAAAATGATTTTTTTCGCTTTTTATAGCGTATTTGCTTATAGGCCTTAATAAGTATAGAATACTTATATATGCC
>JAJQAM010000018.1 GCA_021203805.1 Coprobacillus sp. | reverse complement strand
ACATATACAAAAACTTTTAGAGTCGATGAGATATTAAAAAATTTTTTGGATTCAATAGAAAATTCAAATCAATTTGTAGTAGAGACTATTAAAAACACAATAGAATTTAAAGAATTTTTGCAACACGAAAATTCTAAACAAAATCAAAATCAACCAGATTTGTTTTAAGCCACGCAGTGCAAATTTTCAACCATAAAAATCACGAGCTTGTCGAGTGATTTTTATGATTAGATAATTTGCAAATTATCTAATCATTCGCAAGCTCAAGATTAATAATTTGTTTTTTAAAAATAATTACGCTATAATTCGACAAGCTCAATCAAGCAAAAATATTTTTAAAAAAGGAGTAAATCAATGCAAACAATCGATTACGAAAAATATTCGAATATGAGTGAAAGACAGCTTGTAAATGCAAGGATTAAAGAAATAAAGTTAAACGCAGAATTACAAAAAAAATTAGAAAATTCTAGCGATTTAATCACTTTCTTGGAAACAAAAATTAATGAAATTTGGAAAAGTCAAAAAAGAGAAAATTATAATTTTATCTCTTATGAAAATTCAAGCTTTCATAAAAAAGCAAAGGATATTGAAAAAACTTTAAGCGATGCCGATAAAGCAGAGATTAGAGCAGAGATTGAAGCGGACATAAACAAGGATTATGGCGATGAGTTACGAAATAATCATTGATAAAAAAGCTGAAAAATATTTAAATAATCTAACCAAAGGTCAGCCAAAAGAACATTTTAGGCTTGATACTTTCATCTATGAAACATTAGCAAAGGCTGAAAATCCTTGTATGTTACCAAATGCAAAGCATTTACAAGGTTTTAGGGATAATCGCTACCGATGGCGTTTAGGTGATTATAGAATAATCGGCATTGTAAAAAATGGCGAATTTAAAATAATTAAAATCATCAAAATTTCAAAGAAAGATGACAACACCTATAAATGAGCTACATTTCAAGCATAAATTTTAAAAAATCTACTAGTTTTCAAGTTTTTCATAATGCCAACATACGCCCTAGCTATGCAATAGGGGGCGAAATAGAATGCACTTTAAAAGGCTATGAAGCTGAAGCCCTTAAAAACGAACTCATCGCTGAAGCTAAAAAAGCGTATGAAGCGAATCGCCACAAGAAAGCTCCTAAATTCAAAGCAAAATCTTACGAATGGAGTGCAGTTTGTAACATCAAACCCGAAACCACTATGCAAGATTTAGAAAATCTTGCTAAACATTTTAACGAAAAATATGGCTTTCAATGCTACCAAATTGCGATACATAGAGATGAAGGACACATCAACGAACAAGGCGAAAAAGTTATTAATCATCACGCGCATTTAGAATTTATCACACTCGACAAAAACACTGGAAAAAATATTTACAACAGAGCTAATATCACGCCTACAAAACTTCGTCAAATGCAAACAGAAGTCGCTGATATCCTTGGAATGGAGCGAGGCGTAGATAAACGAATAAGCGGTGCGAAGCGTGTAGAGCCTCGATTATTTGCGAAAATGAAAGAAGAAGAGCGAAAAAATCAAGAAGCACTAAAGCTTGAAATAGCACAAAATAAGAAAGAAATAGAATCTACTAACAAATTACTTGAAGAATATGACGAATTACTCGAAAAAGAAAAACAAAAAACCAAAGATTTAACTGCTGAAATAGAATCTTTACAAGAAACAAAATCAAATTCATTTACTTCTTATCAAAACAAAATCGCTTTTAATATTTACAAAAGTAATCTAAAATTTGATTTTAAAGGATTCTATGTCGATTCCAGAGATGAAAAAGTCATTTTTAAAAAAAGTGGAATTAATGTCGAGGATTCAGGCAATAAGCTAACAGCTAAAGGCACAGATACAAAAGAACAAGTTAAATTAATGCTAGAAATCGCACAAGCTAAAAAGTGGAATCTTGCACTTTTAGAAGTTAGCGGAGATGATGAATTTAAGCAAGAGACGCAAAGACAAATAAATGAGATATTGCTAAAAAAACAAAAAGAAAAAGAGGAGCAAGAGTTAAAAACTAAAAAGGAGCTTTCAGATTTAAAACTCGAACTTGAAAAAGAACAACAAAAAAGCAAAGATTTAATTGCTGAAAACAACGAATTAAAGAGTGAATCAAACGATTTAAAATCAAAATTAACTATTGAAATAGAATCTTTCAAAGGGAAAAATGAAGCATTAAAAACACAAGTAAAAGATTTAAAATCTGCTAATGAATTACTTGAAAAGAACAAAAATACACAAATTACAACACTTCAAAATGATTTAAAACAAGAAAAAGAAAAAAGCAAAAAAGCTTTAGCAGAATTAGAAAAATTACGCAAAGAAAGCAAAAATAAAGGACTTCCAAAGGAATATTTCCAAGGTATTAATCAATTAAAAAAATTATTGAAAGAAGGCAATTACATTGAATTTGACAAGAGTTATGAAAGCTTTCAAAATCAATGGAAAGACTACAACGAAGTTACAAAAGAAATTTTTGAAGATCTAATATATTTCAATGATGAAAATATAGACCTCGAGGATAAAATTCTAGACCTCGAGGAAGAAATAGAATCTTTACAACAAAAAACCAAAGATTTAACTGCTAAAAACAACGAATTGAAGGAAAAAATTGCTACAAAAGAAGCAAATGAAAAAAACAGAAATGCAGAAATTGAGATTTTAAAAAATGAACTCAAAAAAGAAAAAGAAACTATCGAAGCATTAAAGAAAGAAACAAACGATTTAAAATC
>JAJQAM010000065.1 GCA_021203805.1 Coprobacillus sp. | reverse complement strand
AGGCATACATAAATAAGGGCTTACCCTCCACTAAGATAAACTGCTTATATTCATCTTTAGAAAGTCTTTCCCCTTTCCCTCCAATAAGGAGAAGCGCAATTACTTTATGAGAGTTTTTCATACTTATATAATATTCCTTTTTCTTATGTTATTTAAATGCTATTAACTTTGTGATTATTAAATAATCACTTGAAGAGAAACTAAGACAAATATAAAATGTTATTCATAAGAATAAGTTTTTCTATGGAGGAACAGTATGACTCATTTACAACCTTCCGCTGTTAAACAGATTACGGAGATTTGTAATCGCTACAAAGACGAGCCTACTCCTTTAATGATGATTCTTTCTGATATTCAAAAGGAATATGGGTATATTCCACCTGAAGTTCAGGAGCTAGTCTCATCTCTTACCGGAGTTCCAGTCTCTGAAATTTACGGCGTTGTTACTTTTTATTCCTTTTTTAGCCTAACCCCAAAAGGAAAATATGTTATTGGTGTGTGTCTTGGAACCGCTTGCTACGTGAAAGGCGCGCAGCTAGTCCTCGATAAATTCAGCGAGCTTCTTGGCATTGAGCCAGGTCAAACTACTGAAGATGGACTTATTACCCTTGATATTCTAAGATGCGTTGGTGCATGTGCCCTTGCTCCCGCTGTCAGAGTGAATGATAAAGTTCATCCACAAGTGAAGCCAAGTATGTGCCAGACTATTATTGATGAAATTAAAAAAGCGGAGGTGAGTGCCTAATGGAAAAGATAACATCAGAAGCTCAGCTCCAGGAAAGAATAAGCCACTGCTCTGCTTGCCTACAGGCTAAGTATGAAGGTAAAGACGGTAAGAAAGCCATTGTCGTTTGTGGCGGCACTGGCTGCTTATCATCTGATTCCGAAGGAATCATTGAAGAATTTGAAAAACTTATTAAAGAATATCATCTCGAAGATAAATGCACCGTCAATGTTGTCGGTTGCTTTGGCTTCTGTTCCATGGGTCCTTTTGTTAAAGTCTTCCCAGGAGAAACACTTTATACCAAAGTTAAAGTGAGCGATGCTAAAGAAATTATTGAGAAAGACATCATTGGTGGTGAAATAGTGGAGCGTCTCCTCTTTACTGATCCAGTCACTAAAGAGAAAGTTGCCGCTCAAAAAGATATTAACTTCTATAAACTCCAAAAGAGAGATATTGCTCTTAAAGGAAACGATCATATTGATCCAGAGTCCCTTGATGAGGCTCTTGCCTATGATACTTTCGTTGGACTTAATAGAGCCCTTCATATGACTCAGCAAGAAGTCATTGATGAAGTCTCTAAGTCCGGACTTAGAGGTAGAGGAGGCGCGGGATTCCCTACCGGCCGTAAATGGCAGTTTGCCTATAACGAGCAAAACGAAGAAAAGTACATCATCTGTAATGGTGATGAAGGCGACCCAGGAGCCTTCATGGATCGTTCTATTGTTGAAGGTAATCCATTTAACGTCATCGAAGGTATGATGATAGCGGGCTACGCTATCGGCGCGAAGAATGGCTACTTCTATATTAGAGCGGAGTATCCAGTGGCCGTAGAGAGACTTCAAAAGGCCATCAAGATTCTTGAAGATGTCGGCCTCCTTGGTGATCATATTCTCGGAACGGACTTTAGTTTCCGCTGCCACATAAGACTTGGCGCGGGTGCTTTCGTCTGCGGAGAAGAAACCGCTCTACTTAACTCCATTGAAGGAAAGAGAGGTATGCCTCGTCCACGTCCACCGTTCCCAGCGGTAAAAGGACTATGGGATAAACCAACTGTTATTAATAACGTTGAGACCTTAGCTAATGTTCCATACATCCTAAAAGAAGGATGGGAGAAATACGCTGCTATTGGAACGGATGATTCTAAAGGCACTAAAGTCTTTGCCCTTGGCGGTAAAGTTAATAATATTGGTCTAGTGGAAGTTCCAATGGGAACCACGCTCCGCCAGCTCATCTATGATATTGGCGGCGGTATTCCTGATGGAAAGAAATTTAAAGCTATCCAAACTGGAGGACCTTCCGGCGGCTGTCTAACAGAGGCCGATCTAGACACTCCTATTGATTACGGCTCTCTAGTGGCGAGAGGCTCAATGATGGGTAGCGGTGGCGCCATCGTCATGGATGAAGATAACTGTATGGTGGATGTCGCTAAATTCTATATGACATTTATTTGTGATGAGAGCTGTGGTAAGTGCTCGCCCTGCCGTATCGGAACAAAGAGGCTCCTAGAGATTCTTACGAAGATTACCGACGGCCGCGGCACCATGCAGGATCTAGATGACCTAGAAAATCTTGCTCGTCTCGTCGCTCAAAACTCTTTATGCGGCTTAGGACAGACCGCTCCTAACCCCATTCTTTCAACACTCCGTTCATTTAGAAGTGAGTATGAAGCTCATGTTATTGAGCAAGAGTGTCCTGCTCATGTCTGTAAGAATTTAATCAAATACTGGATTGATCCTGAGAAATGTAAGAAGTGCTCAATGTGTGCTCGTCAGTGTCCTGCTCAGGCCATCACTGGTGAGCCCGGAAAGACTCCATTTGTGATTGATTCAAGTAAATGTATTAAGTGTGGAGCTTGTCTTAGTGGATGTCGCTTCGGCGCCATCTCTAAAATTTAATCGGGAGGTAAGTAGAAATGGCATTAGTTAATATTTCTATTGAAGGTCAGCATTACCAAGTAGATGACAGTTTAACTGTTCTCGAAGCTTGTAGAGAGTGCGGATATAATGTTCCTTCACTCTGCTCCTTCCATCACGATGAGTGCTCTTTAGCATCCTGCCGTGTGTGCCTTGTTGAAGTTAAAGGCGCCAAAGGTCTTGTCGCTAGCTGTGCTTATCCTGTTAATGAAGGGATGGAGATTACTATCTCCTCACCAAAAGCGGTTGAAGCGAGAAGAACAAGCGTGGAGCTTATTCTCTCTAACCACCGCAAAAACTGCTTACAGTGCCCTAAAGAAGGACACTGCGAACTCCTTAAAGTCGCCGAAATGGTCGGCGCTCGTGACGGCATGTATGAAGGCGAGATGAGTGAAGCCACTCTCGATGAACTCGCTCCTGCCTTAGTCAGAGATACCTCTAAATGTATCCTATGCGGCCGCTGCGTGGAAAGATGTAAAAAAGCCCAGGGAATTTCTATTCTTGGATTTGAGAATAGAGGTTTCAATACCATAGTTTCTCCTATTGAAAATAGGAGTTTTGCCACTTCTCCTTGTATCCAGTGCGGACAGTGCGTTAATGTCTGCCCCACGGGCGCTTTAATGGAGCATAGCGAAATTGATAAAGTCGATGCCGCCTTTAAAGCGGGGAAGAAAGTTATTGTTCAGGTCGCTCCAGCGGTTAGAAGCGCAATTGCCGAAGAGTTTGGAGAGCCAATTGGCACTAACGGCACCGGTAAAATGTTTGCCGCTTTACACCGTCTTGGCTTCTATCGTGTCTTCGACACGAACTTCGGCGCGGATCTTACCATTATGGAAGAGGCTAATGAACTCTTAGAGAGAATTAAAGGGAAAGGTGTTCTCCCTCAAATTACCTCTTGTTCTCCTGGATGGATTAATTACTTAGAGTATTATTACCCTGAAATTATTCCTCATGTGTCCACCTGTAAATCTCCTCATATGATGCAGGGCGCGACGATTAAATCATACTTTGCTGAAAAGCATGAAATCGATCCAAAAGATATCTTTGTGGTCTCAATTATGCCATGCGTTGCTAAAAAATATGAACGTCAACGTAGCCAAATGCCCGATGATGTTGATGCGGTTTTAACCACAAGAGAGCTTGCTAAACTCATTAAGAGAGCAGGTATTAACTGGAATAAACTTCCTGAGGAAGGTCCAGATATGGATCTACTTGGCGAGTATAGTGGCGCCGGAGTTATCTTTGGTGTTACCGGCGGTGTTATGGAAGCCGCTCTTAGAACGGCTTATTACTGGATGACCGGTAAAGAATACGCCGCTATTAACTTCACAGAAGTTAGAGGCTTAGAAGGCGTTAAGGAAGCCACTGTTGATTTCGACGGCACTCCTGTTAGCGTTGCGGTTACTTCCGGCATGAAAAACGCGAAGCCTCTCCTTGAGCAGGTCAAAGCGGGAACTTCTCCATATGCCTTCATTGAAGTCATGTGCTGCCCAGGCGGATGTATTAACGGTGGCGGTCAACCATACGTTCATCCACTTCTTCTTCCTGATGAGGAGCCTGATATCCTTGATACCTACTGCGCGAAGCGTAGCGCTGTCCTCTATAGTGAAGATGAGAGACAGGCTGTTCGTCAGTCTCATAATAACCCTGATATTCAAAAGCTTTATAGTGAGTATCTTGGTAAACCTGGAAGCGAGAAAGCGGAAGAATTACTCCATACGTCCTATGTTAGCGATCGGGCAAAATGGCCTGACGTCAAGTAAAACAAAATAAGAAAACCTCCTTCGGGAGGTTTTTTATTTTGCCTTTATATAAGGGTTTAAGAAAAAAATAAAAATTTTTTGCACAAAATCGCTCTTTTTTGCGTCTTTATAAGTAAGAGAATTTTCTTATTATCCTTATATTGTGTTAAAATATGGCTAGGAAAAGATAAGATGAAACTAAAACTTTATAATAGCAAAAGTGGGAAAATTGAAGAGTTTACTCCTCTTAAAGAAGGGAAGGTTAGTCTTTATGTGTGTGGACCCACTGTCTATAACTATCCCCACATCGGAAATATGCGTCCGGTCGTGGTGTTTGATGTTTTATATTCTCTTCTATCCCATCTTGGATATGAAGTAACCTATGTATCTAACTATACAGATGTCGATGACAAGATTATCCAAGAATGTCAAAAAGAAGGTCGAACTGAAAAAGAATTAACTGATTTCTATATCGGGGAATTTAATAAGTGTGTCGCTCTGCTTGGAAGCAGAGACCCCACGTTCACCCCTAGAGTCACTGAATATATTGATGAAGTTATCGATTATATCGATAAACTTGTTAAAAATGGGAGTGCCTATGAGGTAAATGGTAGTGTATATTTTGACGTTAGTAGCGTAGGGGAATACGGCTCTTTATCTCATATAAATAAAGAGGATTTAATCGCTGGCTCAAGAGTGGAGGTAAGCGAAGATAAGCGTAGCCCCCTTGATTTTGCTCTTTGGAAAAAGACAGACACCGGAATTAGATGGAAATCTCCATGGGGAGAAGGAAGACCAGGTTGGCACACAGAATGCGTCGTGATGATTAACACTCTCTTTAATGGAGAGGAGATTGATATCCATGGGGGCGGATATGATCTAAAGTTCCCTCACCATGAAAACGAGAACGCACAGTGTGTTGCCTATAGCGGTCATGAACTCGCTCATTACTGGATGCATAACTCTTTTATTAATATAGAGAATGAGAAGATGAGTAAATCTCTTGGAAATGTTTTACTCGCTAAAGATCTTATTGAGATGTACGGCGGGGATGTCATTCGCCTCGTTATTTTATCCACTCATTACCGTCAGACTGTAAACTTTACTAAAGATGTTATCGAGTCTGCGGTCACTGAGATTAATAAGCTCAAAGCTTCAATTAAGAGCGCTCGTCTTACCCTTGCTATAAGCCATGAAAGTAGTGAGGAGATAAATGAAGCGGAGCTTGATAAATTTATAGAGGCTCTATGCGATGACTTAAATACCTCAAACGCTCTTATGGAAGTTAATAATGCGGTTAAGAGTCTTAACGCGCTTCTTAGAGTGAAAGATAAAGATATCCCCTCTATTAGCAGAGAATATAACACCTTAAATAAGATGCTAGATATCTTAGGGCTATACCCATCTCTTAAAGAGCTTACTAGTGAATCACTTAGTCTATATAGCGAGTATCTTGCGGCCAGAGAGGAAGGAAACTTCTCCCTTAGCGATGAGCTTAGAGCCCGCCTTATCGATCAGGATGTTTTATAAATATGAGTAAAGTAGAAAACCTTGTAATATACGGGAAAAATCCTGTAAAAGAGGCGCTAAATAAAGGAAATTGTTTAGAAATTTTACTTGTTAGTGATTTTTCCGATAGTGAAATTCTCTCTCTTATTAAAGAGAAAGGTATTCCCACTAAAAGATATAGAAATACTGACCTAGCAAATATATGTAAATCAGAAAACCATCAAGGAATTGCGGCTTATTTAAAGCCCTTTTCTTATGCTTCTCTTGAGGAAATTATAAGTCACGCTAAAAATAGAGAGCATCCTCTTATATTGATGCTTGATGGAATTGAAGATCCTCATAATTTTGGAGCGATTATTAGATGCTGCGATGCCTTTGACGTCGACGGAATCATTATTAAAAAGAATAACCAAGTGGAAGTTAACTCCACGGTTATGAAAACCTCAGCGGGCGCTCTTAACTATGTTAAGATTTGTAAAGTTACTAATCTTAGTAACGCTATTAAAGAGCTAAAAAATAATGGTTTCTGGATTGTCTCAACGGACGGAAACGCTAAAGACTCATATACTGAAATAAAGTATGATATGCCTCTTGTTGTTGTAGTTGGTAGTGAGGGCTTTGGGGTGTCTCCCCTTATTCTTACTAACTCTGATTTCACTGTCAAAATCCCCATGCTTGGTCATGTAAATTCCCTAAATGCCTCCGTAGCAACCGGGATAATTCTTTCTCATATTCGATCTTCTAAGTAATTATATTTTACGGAGGGCACTTTATGGCCCTCAGCGAAACAAGAGAAAAAGACGAGGAGTTAATTCGTCTTTTTTATACCACTAAAGACGAGCATTATAGGACTCTATTAAAAGCGGAATATGAGAAAAGACTTTCTTATATCGCTCATCAATACCTTGAGTACCACTATCATAGTGGTATCACATATGAAGAGCTCTACGCTGCAGCGATTAGATCTTTCTATGTGGCGACTAGTCAGTATATCCCTGGCCCTACCACTAATTTATATAGCTACTGGAAGACTATCGCTAATAGAACACTCAGCGCTTATATTCGTGATAACTCCTATGAAGAGAAGGCTAGAGCCTTTGACCCCACTAACTCTTTAGACAAAATAATCGAGACGGATAGCGGAATTATGCTTATGTCTGAGGTCGTAGGAGAAGAAGATCCAAAGATAAAAAACGATAACTTAATCGATGATTTAGCCGAGCTTCGTGAAGGCGGTGTGAACTTTAGAGAAATAGAAAACGACATTATTAAACTCCTCATCTATGGTTATAAGTTTAGCGAGATATGTGAACTACTTGGAATTTCTGATGTAAGACTTAGGAGCATTACGAGAACAATTAAGAGGAAATGTGCGAATAGTAGAAAAATACACTAATTTATTAGTGTCTATGATATAATATCACCACGTATGAAAGCGCTTGAAATTAGTAATTTATGTTTCTCTTACGATGGTAATAAAGATGTCATTAGTAATCTTTCTTTATCTATAGAAGAGGGAGAATATGTCTCTATTGTTGGTCATAATGGAAGCGGTAAATCCACTTTAAGTCAGCTTATCATTGGTCTTCTAGAAGCGGAAAGCGGAGAAATAAAAGTCTTTGATAAACTCCTAAATCCTGATAATGTGAGTGAAATTCGCCGTCAAAGCGGAATTGTTTTTCAAAATCCAGATAACCAGTTTGTAGGTTCAACCGTTGAAGATGATATCGCTTTTGGCCTCGAGAATAGACAAATTGAATATGACGAGATGCATGAACTAGTGAATACCTTTGCCACTCGAGTGGGGATGATTGACTATCTTAAAACTGAGCCATCCTCTTTAAGCGGCGGTCAAAAGCAAAGAGTCGCTCTTGCAGGAGTGCTTGCACTTAAGCCTAAACTTTTAATCTTAGACGAGGCCACTTCAATGCTTGACCCAAGAGGTAAAAGAGAGATTCTTGATCTTGTAAGAGAAGTTAAAGAGCAAAATGGTCTAACCGTAATTTCTATTACTCATGATATTGAAGAAGCCTATATAGCCGATAGAGTAGTGGTGATGGACCACGGACAAATTGCCCTAAATGGGGCGCCTGACGAAGTGTTTTCTAATGAAAGCGTCATAAAAACGCTTAAGCTTGACCAGCCTTTTATTTATAAACTCAAAAAGGAGTTTAGTAAGTATGGAGTGGAGCTAACTAGCGAGAGAAGCGTTGATGAGGTGGTGGAGACATTATGCCAATCAAAGTAACAGGTCTCACCTATATCTACGGGAAGAAAACTCCCACCGCCTTTAAAGCGCTAGACGATATTAACCTTGAGCTTAATGATCATATTTTCGCCGCAATTGTCGGAGAGACGGGAAGCGGTAAATCCACTTTGGTTCAACATTTTAACGGCCTTCTTATCCCCACTGAAGGAACTGTTTTAGTGGATGATTTTTTAATCGTAAATAAAAAGAGAAAAAATAAAAATATGCGAGATTTGCGCAAAAAAATAGGTCTCGTGTTTCAGTTTCCAGAGTATCAACTTTATGAATCCACTGTTATAAAAGACGTCATGGTGGGCCCTAAAAACTTTAAGGCCAGCGATGATGAAGCGAGAGAGATTGCGCAGAAAGCATTAGCCGAAGTTGGAATAGGAGAGGACTTTTATGAACGCTCCCCGTTTGACCTATCAGGCGGAGAGAAACGCCGCATCGCCATTGCGGGCATACTTGCTCTTAATCCTGATGTCCTTGTTCTTGATGAACCGGTTGCTGGTCTTGACCCTGAAGGAGTCGAGGAGATTATGGGCCTTCTTACGAGAATGTATGAAGCAGGTAAGTCTATTATTCTAATTTCTCATAACATGGACCTAGTTTTACAGTACGCTCACGAGGTTTATGCTCTCCATCAAGGTAAGCTAATCTATGAAGGCACTCCTAAAGAGCTTTTCTCCCACATCACTGATGATATGGCGCTTGAGATACCTACCCTTTATACGATGATAAATAAACTTAATGAGCATGGAATGCACCTTGATCCACTCGAGGTCAGTACTGTTGAAGAGCTTGTAAGTGCTATTATGAAGGAGAGAGGACTAGGATGAATATCATCTTTGGAAGATATACAAACTATAACTCGGTGGTTCACCGCATCGACGCAAGAGTGAAGATAGCGCTTCTAATTCTTCTTATCGTGCCTATCTTTTTCCGTTTCTCGGTTCCCTCCACGTCAATTATCATGAGCGTTATTCTTCTCATTATTTTTCTCTTTGTGATTTTTATCTCAAAAACGAAAGTGAGAACGATTCTAAGAAGTATTGCCTCCATGTGGTTTCTTCTCGTCTTCCTTATGATTGTCTATCTTCTTGTTCCATCTACTGACCCAATTATGGGAGTAATGTTTTCCGTAGGAAACTGGACCGTTTACTGGGACGCTTTATATGATTGTCTTTATATTTATCTTAGATTAATGCTTATTATCTGCATTATGATGATTCTAACAAGCACTACAAAAAACACTGATCTAACTTATGGTTTTGAGTGGTATATGGCCCCTCTTAAAGTGGTCAAGTTCCCTTCTCACGCTATTGCGATGACTTTATCTATTGCCCTTCGCTTTATTCCTACGATAATTGAGGAGTCCCAAAGAATCCTTAAAGCTCAGGAGTCTAGGGGTATTGATTTCTCTCACGGAGGCCTAGGGAAGAGGTTTATGGCAATCATCGCTTTAATCATTCCGCTCTTTAACTCCGCCTTTACTAGAAGCGACGAACTTGCTCATGCCATGGAAGCGAGAGGCTACGATCCAAAAGCAAAAAGGAGTCGTTATCAGAAATACCCACTGCATTGGGTGGATTTATATGCTACAATATTTGTAGTAGCGGTCTTTACCGTTTACTTAGTCCTCTTTATTACAAATAAAGATATGAGTATAGTAAACTTGATTGCGGGCTACGAACTCATAAGTTGGTAAAAGAAAATGAAAGTAAAAGTTACATGTGAGTACACTGGAACATTATTCTCTGGCTGGGAGCGTCAACCAGATAAGAGAACAGTCCAAGAAGAAATTGAGAATGTCCTCTCTCATCTTTATCATAAGCCTATTACGATATATGCGGCGGGGAGAACAGACGCTGGAGTGCACGCTCTTGGACAAGTCTTTCACTATGAAATAGATGAAAAGAGATCTCCTCAAGTTATTAAAAGAGCGATGAACCTCATTCTTAACTCCGAGATTTATATTAAGCAGGTTCAATACGTAAATGATAATTTCCATGCTCGATATTCCGCAAAAGGTAAAGAATACCTTTATAAGTTTGAAACTGAAACCAAAGATCCATTCAATAAAGATCTTGTCTATATCTGCCCTTATAAACTTGATATGAAACTTCTTAAAGATGCTCTTATGCTCTTTAAAGGCGAGCATAACTTTAAAAACTTCACCTCTAAAGAAGAAGATGAAGCGGGTTTTGTTCGTAAGATTAATAACATCTCCCTTAATAAAGTGGGCGATCACTATGAAATCCTTTTTAAAGGAACTGGGTTTATGCGCTACCAGGTCCGCTATATGGTGGGAACCGCTTTTGAAGTGGCCAGAGGCAAGATCCCGCTCTCCTTTATAAGTGAAAACCTCGACAGTGATGAGCCCCGAAGGATTGTCTCATACAAAGCTCACGCTGAAGGCTTATATCTAAAAAAAGTTTGCTATTAATAGCCGCTCTACATACAATAATTAAGTTTAAAACTTAAAACAAATCTAACTAAAAGGAATTTATATAATTATGGGAAGACATTTTGAAGTAAGAGCTAAAGCTTACGCAGAAAGCGCAGCCAAGAAAAGCTCTCTATATAATAGAGCCTCGAAAGAGATCTATATGGCCGCTAAAAGCGGAGATCCTAATCCAGACTCTAACCTCGCTTTAAGAAGCGCTATTGATAAATGGAAAGGCCAGTCCGTTCCAAGAGATGTTATCGATAGAGCGATTAAGAAAGCCGCTGGTGGTGATAGTGAAAGTTATAGTGCAGGCCGCTATGAAGCTTTTGGACCAGGTAACTCCTATCTCATCATTGATACACTCAGTGATAACACAAATAGAGCTTTAACCGAAGTTAGAACTGCGGTTACTAGAAAAGGCGGCCATCTTGGTAGTGTGGCCTATTTCTTCACTGAAAGTGGTGTCTTTGTTTTTGAAGGCACAAATAGAGATGAAGTTGAAGAAACACTTATTCTTAGCGATGTGGATGTGTGGGAAGTTAACCAGCAAGATGAATACATTCAGGTCATCGTCGCTCCTGGTGCTTTTGGAGCGGCCCGTGATGTCCTTAACGGCATGGGAATTAGTGAGTTCCAGACCAGTGAAGTCTGCCCTCTTGCTAATGACACCGTAACCCTAAATGAATCAGATCTTAAGAAATTTAACGATCTATGTGATGCCCTCGACGACATTGAAGACGTCCAAAACGTCTATCACAATGTCGAGTTATAAAGTTAGTATTAATTACTTAAAAAGTAATTGACACTAAATAGCTAAATAGAGTAATATCTCTATCGGCACAAACAAAAGTCCCCGGTAAAGACATGTTTGGAATTAACAAAATGGAGGATTTCTAATGCAAAGACAAACAACAATGACGAAACCCGCTGAAGTTGAGAGAAAGTGGTATGTTGTTGATGCAACTGGTTTACCCCTTGGTAGACTATGTTCTTTTGTAGCGCAAGTTCTTACAGGTAGAAATAAACCTACCTATACTCCTAATGTCGACTGTGGTGACTACGTGATTATTATTAACGCAGAAAAAGTAAGCTTCAGCGGCAAGAAACTTGACCAAAAGAAATACTATAATGTCTCAGGCTATGCAGGTGGACTAAGAACAAGAACCACTAAAGAGATGGTGGAAAAATATCCTGAAGAGCTCATCGAAAGATGTGTTCATGGAATGGTTCCTAAGACCAAACTTGGAAGAGCGATGGAAAAGAAACTATTCGTCTATAAAGGAAGCGAGCATCCACACGCCGCTCAAAAACCTGAGCCACTAGAAGTTAAGATGTAGGAGTAAGCATCATGGCAAAAGAAGAAAAAGTACAATACTACGGAACTGGGAGAAGAAAATCCTCAGTGGCCCGTGTCTACATAACTGAAGGAACAGGTCTTATCACTGTTAACGGAAGAGATGTTAATGAGTATATGCCTTATGAGACTCTTGTGATGGATCTTAAGCAGCCTCTTACCCTAACCGGCACTGAAAGTAAATATGACGTGAGAGCTGAGGTCACTGGCGGCGGTTTCAGCGGACAAACAGGAGCGATTCGTCTCGGGATTGCCAGGGCTCTTCTAGAAGCGGGATGTGATCGAGAAGTTCTTAAAGGCAACGGGATGATTACTCGAGATAGTAGAGCGAAAGAGAGAAAGAAATACGGACTCCTTGCGGCTCGTAAAGCTCGTCCATTCGTCAAACGTTAACTATTTGACTTTTAAAGAAATTACCCCGCATCTGCGGGGTTTTTAATTCCATTGACTTAGCTTTCATTTACTAGGCTAATATAGGAAACATAATCGATATAGAAATAATTTATAGATTCAGTTAAACTATATCTAACTAGGGGAAGTAAATTACTATTTATTTGCAATTACGCCCCCTATATTGTATATTATTTATCGCATATAATGGGCCTTTAGCTCAGTTGGTCAGAGCGC
>JAJQAM010000047.1 GCA_021203805.1 Coprobacillus sp. | reverse complement strand
CCGATAGTCTCGACGCCCTCAGCCATAACGCCGCCTAAAGCGCCTACCATGCCCGATAAGCCGCCCTCTGAGTAGGCCGCGGATAATTCGCCGACCATGTTAGTAGCGAGCTGTGTGACGTCTCTGAGAGGTGTCTGTAAATCCTGATATATGCTGATACCGAGATCGGATAAGCCGGACGTGAGTTTAGATACATCGCCCTCGAGGTTATCGAGCTGAATGTTATACATCTCCTCGCAAGCGCCGGCACTGTTTTCGATAGCATCTGATAACTCATCCCACCGGTCCGTACAGTTAGCAAGCATCGCGTTAGCCGCCGCGAGATCGGTCTTGTTAAACAGCGTGCCCATGATAGTATCGATATCCTGCTGACTCATACCCTCCATAGCGGTATTGAGATCACCGAAGATATCCTGTAAGCTATTCATGTTGCCCTCGGTATCGTAGACCGATACGCCGAGCTCATCCATGATCTTAGCCGCGTCCGCGGTGGGTTGCTGTAACTTCAGGATCATGTTACGTAAGTGAGTGCCGCCCTCTGAGCCTTTAATACCAACGTCCGCGAGTATACCGAGAGCGGTGTTTAATTCGGTGGTGCCTCCGGCAAGATTTGCCGCCGTAGCACCTACGGTAAGAATGCCCTCGCCGAGTTGCTCGACGCTCGTATTAGCGCTCGAAGCCGTCTTCGCTAACTGATCGGTAAAGGTACTGAGATTTTCTTCGGTCACCTCTAACTGTAAGGCGCTCATAGCGTCGGTGACCATGTCCGAAGCCGTTGCGAGATCCATAGCGCCCGCTCCGGCGAGATTTAAGATAGACGGTAAAGCCGTAGCCGCCTCACTAGCGTCATAACCCGCGAGGGCGAGGTAGTTTAATGCCTCAGCGGCCTCAGTAGCCGAGAACGCCGTTGTACGGCCGCATTCACGGGCCGCGTCCTCGAGCGTCTGATATGCCTCCATACCCTCAGCGGTAGACGTATCTATGAGCATGGTAGCCTGTACCTGACTCATAGAGCTTTCAAATTCTTTGCCGACGTTTATGGCGGCGGTAGCGACCGCGCCTACGGCGGCAGTAGCGGCGGCAGTAACGGCGCCGAGCGTCTTAGTCACTCCGGAGATCCCCGAGCCGACGGTCTTGAGAGCCGATTGTAACGAGGAGTCTACTTTTCCGGCTATCTTTATAGCTAAGCTGAGCTCTTTATTTGCCATGCTCTTTTTGCGCCTCCACCACTTCTTTGCTGATCTCAAGTAACTCATCTACGGACAGAGCCTCGAGATCCGATAACCCTGTCCGAAGGATGAGTGACAAGCGGATTGTAAGTTTTCTGAGGTCCTCGCCCTCAGACGGCCTTATTCCTCGCCGTAAAAAAAATTCATTACCGTAACTCTCACCTTTAAAGCGATCTTGGCCGGTAATGCCTGAAAGAACTCTACCGGCATCTTCGTAGCGCGGGCCGCAAAGAGAAAAGCATACTCGGCGCTCGCCTCAGGTATCGCGCTGTCAGTATTGCCGCCGCTCTTTTTAATGGTCCTCGATACGAGTATCATATCCTGACCGGTAAGGTCCTCAAGCCCCGAGAGGTCGATCTCTTTATAGGTCTTATCCTCCCACGTAAAGGGCTTGTCGAATTTTATTAAATAGGGGTTCTCACTATCCTCCTCAGCCGCCGCAACGTCTTTAGAAGTAATGAGAGCCCCGTCTGATTCATCGAACACGGCCGCGAGGACCGCGTCATCTGTTTTCTTATCACTCATCTTATAAACCTCCGTGTCTTATCAGCACTGAGAGCGGACCTTTTCGAGGAGATCCACGCCGTTGACCTTGTAAACAAAGTTGAGCTTATCGAGCTCAAACCTCTTATTGCCGTTGATCTCGTATAAGAAGTAGAGTATCTCTACCTTTACACTCGAGCCGGTGCCCTGACCCTGTTTAAGAGAGCCGCCTGAGAAGCCTTTGCTCTTGCCTCTGATAACGATACGAGAAGGCATAAAGTCGGTCGAGAGATCGGTCTCCTCTATCGCCTGAGTAGATATCCTGAAAGTGAGGTCGACCGCATTACCGGCCGCGAGGAGCTTGAACGCCTGATCGTCCATGGTCCTGAAGGGGATATCCATATCAGCGGCGCCGAAGTGCCCGAGTAACGGGTCATCGATCTCGCCGAGGATCCCGGGGCCTGAGAGCGTCTCAGTAAGAGCGTCAAAGTCGGGGAGCGTAACCTCATCGGATATGCCGATAAGTTTCGTACCATCCTGATATACGTTATAAGCGTTGATCTTAGTATTCATTACGATTCACCTCCCGTAAAAGCGGCCTCTAAGAGATCCGGATCAAACTCGAGCACATTGAGGATATCCTCAGCGGGCGTGTACGGAGCAAGGTGCGTATAAAATTGCATCTTCCCGGCCATGACCTCGGTAACGGGGTTATCACTCGCGCGATACTCCATATAAGCGCCGGCGCATTTGCCCTGAGCCACATAAGCGTTGCCCTTTATGTTCTCGGCGTCTATGATCGACTCGATAAGACGGTAGTCGGCCGGGTTATCGACTTTCTGGTGATACGTGAGGATAAAGCTATTCCCCCACCAGCTAAAGAACCTACGGCAACAGAACCAGCGGTCTTTCGGGTCGGTAGTTGACGGATACGCTACGGTGTTATTGCCCCAGCTCGCCCATCCGCTGAAATTGTTAAAGGTCATAATGCCGTATGAGTTTACGGTGTTAGCCTGTTCCTCATCGAGGATAACCTCGGTGCCGTCCTCGAGGCATATACCCGTTATACCGACTACCTTGTTAGACGGTGAGAGGTTCGGCACGTCATCGTTATTAGCGTCGGTATAAGCCGTAAGAGCCGCCATGATAGCCGAGCCGTGATAAATCTTTTCACCGACCTTTACGCAAGGCCATACGGCCGCGAGGTGCTCAGATACGAGCCCGGTAGCCTGTTTGACTTCGTTAACGTCGGTATACTTGGTAGCGCCGTTCTCAGAGCTGTCAAGATCGGTGATAGCCTCGCAAGAAAAGACTCCGTTTATGCCGGTGCACTTAGCCGCGATAGCCGCCGCCACGTTAGCGTTAGCGGACCACTTCGGGCATACGATAAGCCCGGGGGTAAGCTGTAACTTCGGGAAAACCTGACGGATAACCTCGAGCCCTTTTTCCTCGCCGGTGCTCACGTTGTAGCCGCCTATGATATCGTTATAAGTGATCTGACTCGGGTCAATGACGTAGCCGTTGACCGTGAGCTCAGTGATCCCCTCGGGATCCACGAGAGAGATAACCGCATAGCCGTCATCGTCGAACGTGACAACGTAATCGGTATCAGCGGTAAGCTCGCCGCTGTCTCCGGAGACCGTGAGCGTATCGGCGAGAATACCGAATACCGGTACCGTAGCCGTACCGTCCTCTACCTGTACCGTGGTCTCCTCGAGCGCCTTGCGGTGCGTCTTAGGGTCGAGTACGTTGATAAGGACGATAGGTCCGACGTTGAGTACCCTGAAGGTCGCGTCGATACTCTCGCACATACTGTAATTTTCAAAATCGTCGCAGTAACCGACCGCCGCGCTCGCCTCGGCAAAGCTATACGCGAGTTTCGGCGTATTAGTTGCATTGTAAGGGTCCTCAGCGAGGTTAACCGGTGCGACTCCGATAATAACCTGCAATCCGGCGGTACCCTCGATAGGCGCTACCAGAGCGGTCGGATTTTCCTGTACCCTTACGCCGTGATTGTATGCCATACTGACATTCCTCCTTACGTAGTTTTATTAAGTTTCTCGCGTACAGCCTCAAAAAGGTTGTTAAGCGCGGTGCCCTGTCTTGCCATAGCCTCCTCAGCCGTGGCGAGTTTTGAGGTCGGGACGATAAGGCCGCGTATAGCGGGTATCTCCTCGATCTTTGCCTCAAGCGTTTTAGGCAGACCGTCCGTATAGATGGTCCCCTTGCGCGCTACGTGTTTAATGTCCGGGCCGATATAGACCACCGGCTCAGCGGCCTCAGTAGCCTCAGAAACGGCCTCAGCGATCTCCTCGGTAGTTTCCTCGACTATCTCCTCAGAGACGGCCTCAGCGGCCTCAGAGAGCATCTGAGCCTCATCGACTACCTGAGTCTTTTTCTTTTTGCTCATATGTACGGGTCCTCCCTTCGTATCGGGTGAGTTAAAAATCGTAAGGTCATACCACCGAAGTAATAGGGGTAGCTTTCCTCGTCTTGGAGAGCCCACTCAATAGGCATAGCGCACTCGTACCGGTGGTCTAAGAGAGCGCATTTACTAAAGCGCTCGTAAATATCTTGGATAATGTTTAAGACGTCTTTGTGCCCCTGATTATCGAGACGGTTATCATAGACTCCTATCAGGAGATAAAACTCTACCTCCTGCTCGCCCTCGATAGTCTCTATCACGCCCTGATTAGCCCGTACGATAATGTACGGAAAAGGCTCAGGTACGTTAGAGACGTCCGAGGCCATGAGCCCCTCCTCGACCACCGCCGGGTCGAGATCATACTCAGGCGGCGGGGCCGACTTAGGGATAGGTAAATTCTGAGAGTATACATTTATGCCTTTTACGGGGCCGTACTGATCTCTCGAGATATAGTCTTTAAACATCTTTGTTAATTCAGACACTAAAGCGTCTTGTAACTGTGCCGCCACCATATTGCCGCTCCTCCTTTATTTCAGATACTTTTGAACCTGTTTCTCGACGTTCGATTGTAGGTTGCTCTCGATAGAGGGCCCCACCACGCCGTAGACCCGTTTCTCATTACCGAGCATAGCGGGCACTGAAAGCGAGTAGAGCTCATTGATCGGTAGCCGGCTCTTGCCGTGTCTCTCGACTACGGCGGTATGGCCGCTCGAGAACTTAGTCACGAAAGCCTTTATCCCGTCACTCTTTTGTAATGACTTTAAAGAGCTCGATTGTAATACCTTGGCCTTGGTGACCGACGGGCGCCTCGCGCCGTATCTCGGTGAGGCCGGCGATACCTTAAAGCCGCTCAAAGCCTGAGGGGCTCCTGTTGAAGTGATCGTCGCCTCGAGATTAGTGTTTGTGGCGTTCTTGATCTTCATAGCCTTGGTGACTACCGATTGCTTTACGACGTAGGTCTTTTGAGCCTCTCTCGCTAAGTCTTTATCGGCCTGTTTCGCCGTCTGATTGATAGCGTTCTTTAGAGCCTTCGGAGCATCGGAGCCGAGCTTGTTAAGCTGACTCTGTAACTTGCTCAGTGACGCCGGCTCAAATTCAGCTACGATCATGACTTATTAGCCTCCATCTCAATCGAGTAGAGCCCGTCCTCGTTAGTAGCATCGGTGACCTTAAAGAGAGTGCCGTCGAGATTGATAACCGAGCCTATCGCCGGTAAAGCGCCGTAGTCCTTTGCCTTGACATAAATTAAGAGCGATCTGACAAAGACTCCGTCCATGTTCGACTTCATCTTTTTCTCACGCTCTATAAGCTCATTGTTATCAACCGTTACCGGCATTTTCTTGCCGTTGACCAGGTGCATACCGGCGAACTCATCGAGGTTCATAAACGTGGTATCGATATCGGAGCGTATAACCGCTTTAAAAGTCGGTGTCATCTTTTGCTCTTCGGCGCGCGCTTGCCTTTTTGTTTGACAGCGCCCTGAGCCTTAGGTGATGGTACTCTACCGACCAAATCCGGCTCGCACCCGGCGGCGGGGGTTGCTAAGCCGGCCACTCCGGCCGGAGCCGTTAAAGGTACGGCTTTAGGGGCTTTATCCGGTAAGGTGATCTCCTCATCCTCCCATACAGCCGAGCCGGCCTCGACTAGCGCTTGACAGTAGGCGGCTTTAAACGCCGGCAATCTATCGCCGCGCTCGTACTGTTTGTTACCGTAGAGTATGGGGCGTTTAGCTATAAGCCTCATCAGCCGAGGAGCTTTACCTTTACGGTAGTATCATCCGCGGTAGCCGCCTCGACCGCATAACCGATAACGCTCGCGCTGGAGCCTCCCTCATCTCCGTCACCGGAGCTTGCCGCGCTGACCTCGCCATCGGCGTAAGTCACATCGGCACCGGCCTCGATAGCGTCTGAGCCCTTCGGCATAGCAAACACGCCGACCATGTGGAGAGATCCGGTCTCGCCGGGCTCCATCGGGCACCCTGCTACTCCTACGTGAGAGCCGAACTCTACGATATCGCCGGCCTCGATCTTAGCGTCGGTCTCATTGACGTAATCAATGGACTCGCCTCTCTGATAATATTCAGCCATGTTCTTATCCTCCTTTATTACTCAGTCTCGATAGCAACGCCGGGGTTGCATACCATGCCGCGGAAGTCGCGTACGGTAATGCCCCAATCGAGGTAGATATCCCATACATAGCCGAGAGTGCCCGGTATTTCCATCCTACGGACGGTCGGAGTCTCCTGACCGTTGAGATAATCAACCTGTATACCGCGTACAGACGCCGGGTCGGCGATAATGAACCACGGGCAAGCGCCCTCACCGGCCATAGCGTTAAGGACCGGACTCTCGACTATCTGTATCGGATAGTTGTAGAGCGGGTTAACGTCGTTATAGTTAGACCCCGTGACCTGAGCGGAGTGGAAAACGACCTGAAGGTCGAATCCGTAGCCGACCGGTACCACGATAGTCTTCGGGTATACATAGATAGCGTCGCCGAAAGAGTCTTTCTGCATCTGCATCTTAGTTATCATAGCCTGTATCGAGCTCTGGTCGGGCTTGCTCGCGTTGCTCATGAGGTTGCCGTGAGCGTCGCTAAAGAGCGCGGTACCGTCAAAGATAACAGCGTTGTCAAACAGGATCTTATAGACCTGTTTATCGATAGTCTGTTTCGCCTTGGTAGCATAGAGTCCCGGGACCTCGGTCAGGAAGCCGATATCATCATTGATAAAAGCCTGACGGGTCATCGAGAACTGTTTGCCGTAAGTGTCGAGCTTACGGCTCGGCTGTAACTCGGTCCTCGGTAAGTCGGCCTTGATCTCGCCGTTCTCAGGCACGAGAAGGAAGTCGCCGACGCCGCCGATAGCGTACTCATGGTCGGCGGTAGACTTGAAGTCTTTAAGAGAGCCTTTAGTCGTGAAAGCCTCGAACGTAGTCGGGACCATCTGATAAAGCTGTACGATAGACTTCTCGATCGTCTGGTCGAGTATGGCCGGGAAGGCGGCCGTGGGGTTGTAGAACGCACGGGCGACCATATTGTAGATATCGTCTGAGCTCATATGACGGAGCTCGGTGCCGTTCTCGCCCTCGCGCTCAGCGCACTCGATAGCGAGCTCTCTGAGGCTCATATTGCGATACTGTCTGGCGGTGTCGATAGGTTTATCGACCGCAACGCCGGCCCTCATCATAAGGCCCTCGGAAGCGGCCTCACGGAAAGTATCGCCCTCGTCGCGCGTAACCTGTACGTTACTCGGTGCGTTGGTCTTGCTCAGGCTGTCGAGTATTGCGGCTCTCACCTGATCTACTGAGTTGCCCCCGGAGATATACTCAGCCGGGTCCATATCAAACTGGCGGCAGAGATTAGTGATATCACTTACTCTCTGACGCTCGGCCTGTACCGCCTGACGGGTAGCCTCGGCAGTATCATCGGCCGCTCTGGTCGCGTTCTCGCCCTCGATCTCGAGAGTCAGAGCGTCGATCTCTTTCTGCAAAGCGTTAAACTTCTCGTTTTCCTCAGACGTAAGCTCGCGCCCGGCAGACTTTGCACCGTCTAAGAGCGCCTGCTGTTCGGCGATCTTTCCGGCCCTGATCTGTTTCTTGTCCATGAAACATTCCTCCTTACAAAAGTTTGTTTAGATTTATCCGAAGCTGTCGAGCGTTCATGCTTGACGCTTGCTTCTCAGTATCATTACCGTCGATAAACTCGAGCTCACGGCCCACCCCGACGGTCGGGTCGGCCGGTATCGATACAATGGATATCTCGAGCGGCTCCCAGCTCCTCGCGATATCGCAAGGGCCCGTAAAGCGGCCGTCGGTGCTCGTTTTGCCCGCGGCGACCTCCTCGATAGAGTTGATCTGATAGCCGACCGAGACACCTTTGAGAGTCCCTGAGAGCACTTTCTGATAGATCACATCGCTCACCTCATCGTTATCGAAGGTGATCTCAGCCATCCCTCTATCGTTCTCTATCCATGCCCTGTTAATACGGCCGACTACTTTATCGCGGTCGTGATTGTAAAGGACCACTCCGATATCGTTGAGCCTTGAGAGGTCTACCGCGCCCTCAGCATGGTCGAGTATCTCGATACACCAGCCGCGGTCATAAGGCTCCTCAGAGCTAAAAGAGAGCTCGAACGTCCGTTCGTTGCCGTCTAAGGCCCTTATGGATCCGTTGAGCTCTCTCGTTAAATCACCTTTAAGACTTTTACTCGTTTCCGTCTCCGGACGGCTCCGTTGACGTATCGTCTGTTTCGTCAAGTCCATAGATCATCCCTCCTAAATCAATTCCTTTTTCTTTACCGTAGGCGAGCACCTCGGCCATATCGTCGATCTGATCTTTCCAGTCGCGGCCGTCCTCAGCCGCGATCTCCTGATAGGTCTTTTGACCGCTCTTTACGGCCGTTTCGTCTGCCTGTACCTCTTTGAGCGGGTCTATCCAGCCCTTCTTCGAGCTTACCCACTCATGAGAGAGATATCTCTTTTTCTTATCGGGATCCCAAAAGTCGGGTATCTTAAAGAGGCCCGAGAGGACTCCGGATATAACAAAAGTCTCGTAAACCTCATCGAGAAACTCCTCAAAGAGCTCGCGGTCCTCGATATAGGTCTGCTCATCCTCGATCATACCCTGACGCGCGCTCGAGTAAGTGCTCTGACTCATATCTCTCGAGGTAGCCTCGTACGAGAGCCCCTGACCGGCTCCGATAAGCCTCTGTAAGAGTTTAGTAAACTGAGCCGCATCGGTGCCCTGTCCGGTCGGGTTTATGACCTCGGCGTCATCGCCCGGGTTCATTTCTCTTATCATGCCCGGCGCGAGCATCTTGCCCTCGTAACTTATCTCGGGTTTAGCCGGTGAAGAGGACCGCCCGATACCTGACGTCGGGTACTCCTTTTTGATAAACACCGATAAGCAAGCCTCGATACGCTGTTTGACACTTACCGCCGTCATAAACTCATTAGCGTCTCTCACTCTCGGTATCGTCTGAGAGAGATCACTCATCTCTCGTATCTGTGACGGGCGTTTCTTGGTCCATATAAAGATCATGTCTTTCGCCGGCACATATCTCGGCGTGAGCTCCTGATAGCCCGTGACGTCGTATTGCTTTATCCAGTAGCCGACCGGCTTGTTATACTCGTTATACTCAATGCCGCCGACTACCCGGTTCTTTTTGTCATGAGGTGACATCATACAGTCATCGAGCTCATCGACTTCGAGCGCCTGTAACTTAAACGGCACGATACCGCCCTTTATGTAACACTTTTGAAAGAGTATGCCGCCGTCTACTTTCTTGCGCTCTACGGCCATCCTGACCATCTGAGAGAAGCTCTGAGTCTCGGTGACGTCGCAGTTACGTTTCTTGCACCACTCGCGCCATGACTCCTCGATCTGTTTATTGAGCTCCTCATCCTCGGTACGGGCCTGCAATTTCCATCCGGCGCCGACTACATTACGGCGAAAAGCGCCGACTACCGAGTTAGCCATATCAGAGTTACGCTCGAGATCCCTCGCACGCGCTCTCACGGTATCGCGGTCGGTCCGGTCGGTCATCTCGGCGCTCTGATTAAAAGCACTCCATCCGGCATTGAGACGGTCATAAGCGCCGGCGTCATACGATCTCATATAATCGAGCTCCTGACGCCATGCCTCGCGCTCGGCCCCGCGTTTAGGCGATATAAAGCCGATAAGATTATCAATCCAGTTAGCCATCTTTATACCTCCTCAGCGTCCCGGGAAGAATGCTAAATAAGTATCATCCATAAGCCACGGCGTACGGTCGGCCGCCTCTGACTCGAGCTCATTCCTTAAATCTTTGAGCGCGTTAAGGTCCGCGCGAGTGAGGGTACGGGAGCCGATCTTATACGATTGACCGCCTACCAGTATACTCGTGATAGCCGCGTTGACCTGATCTAACATCTCGCGGCGCTCAGCGTTATTGTTACTTGCCATTCCTTACCCTCCTAACCAATTTTCATTCGTTCTTATCCAATTTTCCTCGGGGTATTGCTCCTGAGTCGTCTGAGGTTTCTCAGCCGCCTCGGCCTCCTCAGCCTGTAAATGGAGCATCCTTACGCCCATAATATCGGCGGCCGCGAGAGCATATACCTCGGTATCGAGATAGTGATTAGCCGCGTGAGACGTTTTCGGTACCCACTCGGTCGAGCTCTTGCCGCCTCTCTTTACCGCGACTTTTTGCTCGGCCGTGACTTGCTCGGCGTACTCAACGTCGCACCCGTTATAGACCATCCATGAGCCTATCCCGTTCTCTTTACTCATCCTCGCGGCGATCATGTCTTTATACTTGCCGCCGTCTACGATAACGAGTTGCATACCGTAAGCTCTCGAGGCCGTGTTATTGACCATCGATATCTTGTAATGACTCTGCATTACGTTCGACGAACCTTTGACCGGTAGCGCCCATTCTGAGTTATCCATGCAAAAGTCGTAAGTAGCGTCGGCATCATAGCCCGAGTCGACCAGGCACAAAGAAACGACCATCGGTACGCCGCTCTCGGTACAGTACTCAGCATTCATAGCATCGATAACCTCATCGAACGTAGCTACCTGACCGTGAGCGATATTCTGACTCGTGATATGGTCGCCCCACGCTCTCACGGTCCAGTAGTAACTCGCTTTCTGTACGTCGACGCCGCCGGTCAAAAACTTAGCCCATTCCGGCACCGTGTACTCAGGTAACTCGGTCTGTCTCTCGAGCACGAGGTCCTCATCGGTCTTGAGCTTCGTATCTTCCCACGGCTCAGCGAGCCATGAGTTGACAAAATTCTGTAAGAGCTCGGGATCCTGATAACTCTTGAGATATTCCTCGGCGATATCCGCCCACGTGAGAAACATCGAGTACAAAGAGTTTATCCAGAAACCGACCGTCTTAGGCTTGCCGACGCCGCGTCTCTTTACCGGTTGCCACTTGCCCGCTCTGAGCATCGCCGGCTTTTGCTGATCGGTTATCTCGCATCCGCACTCCTGACAGATATAGATAGACGTCTGAGCGCGATCGTACGGGCTCATGATCTTATCATCGTCGGCGCAAAAATGTATCTGCTTGAACTTGAGCTCGATCATCTCGCCGCAGTACGGGCACGGGACAAAATAGTGGAGCACCACATCGGCGTCATCATGTAACGACCAGATATAATTCGTCCGGAGCGTCGGCGTCGAGCAAGCGTATATCTTACTCTGACCGCGATAAGTCTTAGTACGCTCTCGCGCTAAATTAAAAGGCGAAGCCTCCTGCTTGGTAGCCCCGCCTATCTTATCGATCTCATCGAAAAAGAGATATTTTATTGCTTTACTCGCGAGCTTAGCCGGCGATCGTGAGCCCTGTATGTAGATACGCATGGCCTTAAATCTTAGCTCAAGCTCTTTAGATTTATTTTCATAAAAGACGTCTTTTACTTGCGGTATCAGCCTGAACGCCGGTTTAAGCCGGTTGTTAGATATCTCTTTCGCGAGATCATCGCTCGGGTAGACCAGCATCGTCGGCGACGGGTCCTCGCATATCAGATAACAGAGCATATTTATCAGTGCTTCGGTGCCGCCGACCTGACTCGACTTACAAAAGTATATCTCGCGTATATCCGGATCGTTAAAAGCGTCCATGATACCGACTAAATACGGCGTGATATCGTTAGACCATCGCCCCGAGAGATTGCTGTTTTCGTCGAGGGTCCGGTATTTCTCGGCCCACTCGCTTACCGTGAGCTTTTCGGGTCTCTTAAAGCCCGCGAAAGCCCTCTGCATGACTCGGCCCGTCTTTAGATCATCCTTGTGACTCATCCTCATCCTCATCGTCCGGCTCATCGTCATAATCGATATCACTGTCTAAGAGCTCCGGATCGTAGTCGGCGAGATCGTCGAGAGCATCCTCGCATAACTTAGTCGCAGTCTCTATCGCGTGAGCCGCGTCATCGCCTATCGTCGCCATAACGATCTTGCTCGGCAAGGCCATGACCTTGTTACGGATCCTTATGACCGCATCCGACCAGTATCTCTCGACGCTCGAAGCCTCGAGGACCTCTTTACGCATACGCCGGAGCTTGAGTTTTGATATATCCATCTTGACTTTCTCGTGCTCGGCTTGCATTTTCTCTTTTGAGAAGCCGTCCCCGCGCCCGGTCTCTGAGTTGACCTTGTAATCTATATACTGACGTACGCACTCCTCGAGGTGGTAACCGTTCTCAGCCTTGTCTCTGTGAATGATACCGTCTGTTTGTAGCCTCTGAATCTGTCTCAGAGAGAGGCCGAGGCATTGTGCAAGCGTCTTTTGATTGACTATCATGATACCTTTCTTGGTCGTTTTGGCGCCCGGCGTTCAAAAATACCCCCGAAATTGACAAAATTTTGAAAAAAATGAGGCATTTTTGCGACCGCCGCACTAAATTTTTTTGTTTTATACGGAGCAAAAAATCGGACGCAGTCTCTATCGCGTGAGCC
>JAJQAM010000037.1 GCA_021203805.1 Coprobacillus sp. | reverse complement strand
GATGAATATAAGCAGTTTATCTTAGTGGAGGGTAAGCCCTTATTTATGTATGCCTATGAGACACTTATTGGTCATCCAGCTATCGATGAAATCGTTGTGGTAACATTAAAAGGAGCAGAACAAAAAGTAAAAGAGATAATAGATGAATATGATAGCAAAAAGCCCCACCATATTGTAACTGGCGGAAGCACAAGATCGGAATCAACATATAACGGATTATGTTATATAAAAGCTGCTAACAATGACAAACATGTAGTTGTGTTAATTCATGATGGAGATAGGCCTTTGGTTAGCGAGAGAATCATCAGTGAAAATATTGAAAAAGTAACAAAAACATCGCCGGTTTGCACTATTTTACCAATTTATGACGCCGTTATTAATTTTAAAAATAAGAAAAACAAAAAAGGGAAATATTTAGATAAAGAAAAGACATTTTTAGTGCAAACCCCCCAGACTTTTATGAATATTAATAATCTATTGAAATATATTAAAAACGCAATCAAAAAGGGAAATAAATTTCCTGATGAAACCTCAGTCATTCGTAAACAAAAAGTAAATTATGTAAATGGTGATCAAATTAATTTTAAGATAACAAAAAAATGTGATATACTCTTGCTAAAATCTCTATTAAATAATAAATATAGTAACTAATAATCAGTAATTTGACCAAGAATCTATGCAGATGAAACCATCTAAATTCGATAAAGGATCAAATAAACTATAATAAAGTGAACCATGCGATCCTTGGAATTTGTAAATACTCCCATCATTATCCATAACATACGATTTTGTAGCTATAAAGCGGTATGTTGTATTGTCGCTTAAATGAAACCAAAAATCAGAATAAATATGTGTTTTTGTTAATATCTTACCAAGATCTAAATTTTTCTTAGGTTTTGGAGAGTGGCGACTTATATTGACACAGTCATAACATTCCTTAATGGTTTCGATATCTTCACTTCTATAAACATGTGAGCTCATATTGGAAGTTTTAGATGATTGAGCAAAATCAATAAGAATAAGAGAGGTACAATCTTCGACTTCAAATGGAAGCTCCATTTCAACATAATTTGAGCTTGGGTAACCTCCACAAGAAGACATTAAAATCGCTGCTGGTAGCAATAATAAAAGAACAATCTTTCTATTTTTATTCATAAGCATGTATCACCATATCACCAATTGAAATGCGACCCTTGTTTCTATCTGTATATCCTGACATGCTTTCAATCGTTTTGCATTAAGGATTAAGACTTTCTTAATATATAAAATAATGCGGTTTGTGTCAAATAATATATAGTAAATCTATTTTATTTTTTTGAAAAAAAAAGCACCCATAAGGGTGCTTTTTAAATTAAATTAGGATTTTAATCGCACCAACAGACGAGGACCATTGGGGCGTTATCACCCTTTCGGTTTTCGACCTTATATTGATGCGTATATCCGCCTTCTCGAGTGGCCATTTTAGGACCAATCTGATCAAAGAGAACATCAAGAGCGAGGATATCTTTTTCTTTATCTTGATAGACGTGACGGACAAATCTCGCTGCTTCACGCTTAGCGTTCATCCTGTCCTCTTTTTTAGTAAGAGTGACGAGGCGGTCCGCTTCTTTAACCACATCTTTTGCGGTGCTTTCGGTTACGGTTACGTGTCCATGAATAATTAAATCGGTCACGACATTACGGAGCATATTTTCATATTTTTGCTTCGTATAGGCCGCTTTAAAGCGAACACCAGTTTTACCATGTACATTATGTCTTCCTTGTGCTGGCATAATTACCTCCCCCGATTAATCAGGAACACGGAAGGAGAGAGGTCCACCATCAAGAGCGGCAAGCTTGTCTTTAATCTCTTTAAGGGATTTCTTTCCAAGGTTCTTGAATTTCATCATATCTTCTTCAGTCTTGTCAATGAGTTCACTGACGGTCTGAATACCCGCTCTCTTAAGGCAGTTATAGCTTCTAACGGAGAGATCAAGATCTTCAATTGTAAGATTTTCAAATCCACTTTCTTCAATGACCTCATCTTCTTTCTCAATATTGATATCCACTGTCTTCTCATCGAGAGTAAGGAATTTTTCAAAATGTTTGATTAAGATTTGTGCAGCTAGGGTTAGGGCCTCTTGAGGCATAACTGAAGCGTTAGTCCAAACCTCAATCACGAGTGAATCGAAATTAGAGGAGTGTTTGACACGGGTCTGATTGACATCATAGTTAACTTTCTTGACTGGGGAATAATTGCTATCCGTGCAGATCCAGCCGACTGGAAGCTGATTATGAATCGTCTTATTTTGCTCCCCAGTGAGATAGCCTCTTCCGTTTCTCGCCCTAATAACCATATTTAGTTTGCCCTCATCGGTAAGGTGAGCAATAACTAAATCAGGATTAATAACTGTTACCCCGGTAGGACAAACAATGTCCCCAGCGGTCACTTCGCATGGTCCCTCGGCTTCAAGAGTGAGCTCTTTAAACTCGTTATTAGGAGTTTCATCTATCTTAAGGATTAAGTCTTTAAGATTAAGAATAATCTCGGTAACATCTTCCTCAACACCTGGAAGGGCGGTAAATTCATGAACCGCTCCCTCGATGTTAACCGCGTAGACACTCGCGCCAGGAAGGGATGAAAGGAGAACACGGCGTAAAGCATTACCTAAAGTAAGGCCAAATCCTCTTTCAAGAGGCTCCACGACGAACCTACCATAGTGTTCATCACTATCAACGTCCGCTTGGACAATATCGAATTGCTCGAAAGCATCGACTAATTTTTTATCTTCTTCTGCCATTAATTATATCCTCCTTTTCTATTATCCTCTTGGCTGCTTTGGTGGACGGCATCC
>JAJQAM010000041.1:233-2951 GCA_021203805.1 Coprobacillus sp. | reverse complement strand
GGGATGCATCCCCCTAGGGGGATGGCCGCGGGCATCCCGGCCTGGTTGCCGATGTGACTGAATTAGACCGCTGAGCTTGTCTCGTGGGGGCATCTGGTATCTTCCCCTAGGGGAAGAGCCTGCAGTCACAATTCGCATAAAAATTCAACGCGCGCCAATGGCGCGCGCCTCTAATTCGACAACCCTTTCGTATGGAGTCACTCAGTCCTGATTAGCTGTTGCAAAAACTTCCGGGTGTTTGATTCTGTACGATTCACCTCTTAGAGAAAAACACATCGCATGATGCAAAATCCTGTCTAAGAGTGCGGTGGTGAGAACCGGATCTCCTATCATCTCTGTCCAGTCCACAATCTCCTTGTTTGTGGTGAAGATGATGGAACTCGTCTCATACATGTCACTGATGAGTGTGAAGAACTTGTTTGCCTGATTGCGATTGATGGGCGTATAACCTATCTCATCTATTATGAGGAGTTGTGCCCTGCGAATGTTGCGATAACGAAAATCCGATTTCCTCTCTATTTCCGTAGTATCCAGTATCCGTATCAGGTTTGACATCTTCTCAAAACAAACGGTGTACCCGCAGTCTATCGCGTGCAACCCCAGACCACACGCAATCATTGTTTTCCCGAGACCCGGAGGCCCGGAAAAAAACAAATTACCGTGATTGTCCAACCAGGAGAGCTCCTTGAGGTTGGCAATTTGGGTTGCCGTGATGCCTGATTCCAGTTCACTCGGGTCAAATTCCTCCAGACGTTTTACGTTTGGCGGGAAATGGGCTCCCGCGTAATTCCTCGTACGACGCCGCTCATTTCTTCCCTTGATCTCTGTTTCCAGGGCATTGAGAAGAAACTCACGGGTTGAAAGATTGTTTAGGTCGGCCTCTTCCAACAAATCCGCTATTTGACGGGAGATATGTTTGAGCCCGAACGTATCCAATAAAGCTGTGAGACGCTGTATGGGAATCCTGTTTGTGCCAATGGTGTTCTTTATTTCCTTGTTCATACGTCGTCCTCCTTCTTTACAGTGCGGCTTTTTACGGCCTTTTCGTAGAAGGACTTATCCTGCAGTTGAACAGGTTTGCTGTTGGCTGACCCCGCATAGATACTCAAATCCGCCATTCTCTCAGCTTTAATGCGAGTGAGAAAAGCCTTGAATGCTGATTCGCTAAACTTTTTTTGACTGCAACACTCGTCAAGAGTTAATGCTACAAGATTCACGTCCGGCTTTTCCGATTTCAGCAAACTCTCGATTGCTTGCAACTGTTTGCCAATATGACGTGGATATGCTTCGTGAACCCCGTTAATGAATTCCTGCAAGCAGTTGCAGGGCCAATTCTCACGAAGTCTTTCCGCTGTTTTTTTCCAGCTTGTGGCCTCTGGCTTTTTATGCTCGGGAGCCTGAACTATTTTTCCGGCGCACTCACTGATGCTGTGAGTGAACAAGAAGTTATAGTTCTCATCGTATATGTGCATCTTGTCCCCTATCACTTTGAAGTGTACGGTTTTAAACGCACAATCACGCGGCAAAGAGTACCTACATGACTTATACGTTATGTAAGGAGTGGAACCAACCTTAGTGGTATGAAAGCTGCTCGGTGTTGTCTCAAACACGGAGGGAAGCAGCGGCCGCAGGGCATCCTTTTCTTCCGTCTCAAACACATACAGGGGGATTCTGCATGTTGAACCGTGGATACGGTTATTCGCTCTTTCCACCCACCTGGAAAGTTGCTCTCTGAAATCCTGAATGGGGACATACGGTCTGGCGCTGAAAAAACTTTTTTTGCAATATGCAACGCCGGCCTCGATGGCCCCTTTAGTTTCTGGATCTGCTTTGTTGCAAACACGGAGCTGGAGCTGTTGTTCGTTGACAAAGTTGCCAAAGGCCTCAGTGTATTTACACTCTCCATTTTCTTCATGAGCAATGAAGACAGAATCTTGGTCTATGACAAGTTCTACCGGACGGCCACCAATACGCTGAAAACAGCGGTATATCGCGTTACAGGCTTCCTCAGACGTAAATCTGTGATCCTGGATGTAAACGCACATCAGTCGGCTGTAACGCAACAGAAGACACATGAAAAAAACCTTTTCAGTTTTGCTGTAGTCTTTTTCTCCAAAGTCTATCTGTATTTGATATCCTCGACGATCTTCGTCTACAAGAGAGTAAATACGGTGCGATTTCTCCGGCCAAACGATTGCACCGCTAGCCTCAAGATATCTCACGAAGTTGCGCAGGGCTCTTTGAGACCCCGGCATTTTATAGCAAGGATTTGAATCCTCACTACAAAACTTGTCTTCCAGAACATCGTAGATGGAAGAGATGCAAACTTTCCCTTTGGGGTTTGCTTGTAATATGGAAATAATTTCCTCACGGAAGGGGAATACGTCAAAAGCCATTTGTTTTGCGTAATTCTTTGTGGGGTTGTCTGGGACATCTGGCATGTTGTAATACTTGTCCAATGTCGGACCGCTTGGCGCCTTGCGGTTGTTTGCCTCAAAATAATGGATAACATCCGATTTTGAGTAGCCTTGTTGCCTAAGACTTTGAATCTCTCGCATGACAGTGTGTGTTAGCATTAAGCCACCTCCTGTTTATGAAATTACCTCCATTATACAGAATTAGATGACCCAATGCATCTCCTATTTTTACTCGCCACAAAGGATTGATCACATCAACAGATCATATAAAAATTTCCTTTCCAAGTAACCCGAAAATTTC
>JAJQAM010000041.1:0-133 GCA_021203805.1 Coprobacillus sp. | reverse complement strand
CTTTCCAAGTCAAATGAAAATTTCCTTTCCAAGTCAAATGAAAATTTCCTTTCCAAGTCAAATGAAAATTTCCTTTCCATAACCGTTAAAGTTTTTCTTTCCATGTAACTGTAAAAACATCTTACCATTCACA
>JAJQAM010000007.1 GCA_021203805.1 Coprobacillus sp. | reverse complement strand
TTTAACCAATTTCTTTGCGACCGTGGGAAAATTCCCATTCGTCATTTGCGCAGATTTGATGTCAAACGTTGCCTTATACTCAGCATGTATATGGGGAGGATTGTGTTCATTGTAGAACATCTTTATAGTTATTCCATAAAATCGCGATATTTCCGGTATTATTCGACCTCCATGTAAATCTACAAAAAAAAGGATAGCACCTGACAATATAGTTGTCAATCTCATCGTTATATCAAATACTTGATGGGATACAGTCAATGTAGAAGTACGATGGGGGTTTCTAGACACATAAGACTCTAAAGCGGCCAATTCTAGCGTCCCCTCCGCCCATGGCGAAAAGGCCTATGCGCGCACCCATCCAGACTCCCTGTAAGGCAGCAAACTCCTTTGCAAAGGGCTCTCCGTCGATGGTGAACCTGCACACGGCGTACGTATGCGAACCCTTGACCTCCGGCCTGCACATAAGGCCTACTCTGACGAAAGTCGTGTTCCTCTTACGGGACAATATCGGCTTCGTCGCATTCTCGTCGCCCCTTTCGCCCGCGAAAATGATGCGTATGTCGCCGCCGTCCCTCGTGAGTTCCAAAAGATACGAGGTCTTCCCGAGAACGCACATTCCGGCGAAACCTTCCAACTCCGACACGTCTATCTCCGTCTCCGCGGTGAACGAAAACGCGGGAAATCTTTGAGTCAAAACGTACGGAAAACTGTGTATGCCTCCGAGGGGAGGCCGTGCGTGCAGAGTGAGACCGCCCTCCGCGTCGAACCATCCCTTTTCGCACACAGCAGGGGTCTGCCAGATTGCCGACACCCCGCCGTGAAAGTCGTCGTCGAAGGATATTCCGTCCCCGTTTGTCGCATCGACGGGAAAATCTCCGCCGGAAACCGGACTTCCGCACCCGTTTTTGCCGATTTTTTCGCCCGGTACGGGCCAGCCGTCCTCCCAGATTACGGGCTCCAGATAGGTTACTCTCCCGTACGCGCCCATGTCCCTGAAGTGCACGAATGCCCAGCCTCCGTCCGGAAGGTCGACGAGCGCGCCCTGGTGCGGGCCGTTTATGTCGGAACCGCCTCTCGCGAGCACGGTCTTTGCCTTGTACGGGCCCCAGACGCTTCGCGAGCGCAGCGCGACCTGCCAGCCGAATCTTACCCCGCCCGCGGGGGCCAGAATATAGAAAAAGCCGTCCTTAAAGTAAAACTTGGGACCTTCTATAATCGGGTTCTCCCTAGAGCCGTCGTACACGGTGCGAAACGGGGAGAGCCTCTCTTTTAAGTCCCTCGTCATCTCGCAGACATCTATCCTCGAGTTGAAACCCGCCTTGCTTTTGGCGTAGGCCACGGCCATGTAGGCCCTTCCGTCCTCGGTCCATATCGGGCAGGGGTCTTCCAGTCCTTCGCCCTCGAGAATCCTCACGGGCTTCGTCCACTCGCCGAGAACGTCGTCCGTCCGGCACATGTATATGCCTTCGCCGTAAAGGGGGAACACGCAGTAAAACGAGCCCGCATGATATCGGAGCGACGGCGCCCACACCCCTTCCCCGGGCCGCACGGTTTCGTATCCTTTGGGGAGCTCTTTCATGACGTAGTTCACAAGTTTCCATTCGACGAGGTTGACGGATTCGAGCACGGGCAGAGCCGGACTGTAGTTGAACGACGACGAGACCATGTAGAATCTGTCGTCCCTCCGAATTACGTCCGGGTCGGAAAAATCCTGTTCGAGCACGGGGTTACGGTATGTCATCTTCCCCTCCTTTCGGCGGCTTGGAACTTAGGTACGAATAAAGCGTGCACTCTATGTTCGCGTTGTAAAGTTTCTTTTTCCTGTCGGCCCTTTCCCCGAACGCACCTTCGAAGCCGTCGAGACCGGACAAAATGTAGGCGTTCCAGTCGGGAAGGGCCCTGTAAACTTTGCCGAGGTCCCTCGAAAGGCTCGACGCCTCTTTTTTGTTTTCCATCCTCTCCCCGTACGGCGGGTTGCATATGAGAATCCCTCTCGGCACGGAGGAAGTAAAATCCCTCATGTCCGCAGTAGAAAACCTTATGGCGTTTCCCACGCCCGCTCTTTTCGCGTGAAACTTCGCAGTCTCCACCGCACGCGGGTCGATGTCCGCGCCGTATATGTCCACCCTTCTCTCCGGCGTCTCGGTGTCTTTCGCCTCTTCCAGGGCGAGACGGTGCGCCTTTTTGTCCGCGACGTCCCAGTGAAGAAAATCAAAGTCCCTGTTTTTTCCGGGGGCGATGTTAAGGGAGCGCATGGCCGCCTCTATGGGAAGGGTCCCGCTTCCGCAAAATATGTCGGCGAAAGGTTTGTCGGGAAAATAGTACGTCATGTCTATTATCCCCGCCGCGAGGGTTTCCTTGAGCGGGGCCGTGTACGGAAGGGACCTGTAGCCCCTTTTGTGGAGCCCCTCGCCCGAGGTGTCTATCGTGACGCTCACTTCGTCGCTCAAAATGGTGAAACCGACTATGGTTCTCGGGCCGGTTTCCGGAAGGGTTTTTAAGCCGTGCTTTTCGCAAAGCCCTTTTACTATCGCCTTTTTGACTATCTTTCCCGAGGTCTTGACGGCGCCGAGCACGCTTTTTACGCACTTGCCCTCCATGAGAATCGCGCTGTCTTTTTGAAGCCACTCCTCCCAGGGAATCGCATATACGCCGTCGAAAAGCTCGTCGAAAGTGACCGCACGGAATCTCGCGAGTTCTATGAGCACGCGCTCCCCGGAACGGAGAAAAACGTTCGTCTTCGCGACGTCCTCCCAGCCGCCCTCCAGGGATATCCTGCCGTTTTCCGCAGGGGCCTTTTCGTATCCCAGGGTCTTAAGTTGTCTTTTCACCACGGCCTCCAGTCCGAAGGCCACGGGCACAAGAAGTTTCATGGCTCCATTATAGCACTTCGGCAAAACGCGGGTCAATTTGAGAGATTTTCGCACAAGCAAAAAAAGACGACCCGTGCGCCAAACCGTTGCCC
>JAJQAM010000022.1 GCA_021203805.1 Coprobacillus sp. | reverse complement strand
CCACAACCTACTGATTACGATTCAGTTGCTCTGCCAATTGAGCTAAGTCGGCATTGATTGTAATAAATATTATAGATAATATTCATTTAATTTCAATATCGACTTAATTAAGCTCATTTATTAGGGAGTCATAGCTCATATCAGGAGGAAGACGGAGATCTCCCCTTGGAGAAACCGAGATTGAGGTAATCTTAGGGCCGTCTGGAAGGGTACTTCTCTTAAACTGATTAGAGTAGAACCGGCGGACAAAGTTTCTAAGGTGATATTTTATCGTTTCTTCATCGTATTTGTCCTTAAATGCATAGACCGCTAAAAAGAGAATCTTTTTTAGAGAGAAGTTACGTCTTAGATAGTAATAGATGAAGAAATCGTTAAGTTCATAAGGGCCTATCTTATCCTCAGTAAGCTGCTTAATCTCACCGTTTTCTGGATCGATGAGCTCTGGAGATATCGGAGTGGCCACGATTTTACTAGTGACTTCTTCGATATCGGGATGGACTAAGCCGTAGTATCTAACAAGCTCTCTAACTAAAGTTTTAGGAAGAGAGACATTGACATTATAGTTAGACATGTGATCGCCGTTAAAAGTGGTCCAGCCTAGGCAGAGCTCAGAGAGATCTCCAGTTCCCACGACAAGACCGCCAATCTCATTAGCATAGTCAAAGAGGACCTGGGTTCTTTCCCTAGCCTGAGCGTTTTCATAGACGACATTTTTGTCGTTAACATCATGGCCTAAATCAGAGAGATGCTGTAAAACAGATTTTTTGATATCAATCTCCATAAAGGAAACATCAAGTTTATTAGCGAGTTCAAGGACGTTATCATGAGTCTCATCGCTTGTTCCAAAGGCAGGCTCAGTGAGAACATAAATGTTTTTTAGAGGAATATTAAGAAGTTTAAATGTTTCAATGCAGACAAAGAGGGCAAGCGTAGAGTCAAGACCTCCTGAAAGGCCGAGCACTACCTTATCAATTTTAGTGGCGCTTAGCCTCTTTCTAAGGCCAAGAGCCTGCATATAAATCACTTTCTCATAAACACTATTATCATCATAAATAAATGGATTTTGCTTTATTTTTCGAGAAAGCGGAGGGTTTTTAAGCGCCATTTTGAATGGGACTATATCAATATCTTCATTTAACTCAGAGAGGAAGGAAGAAGCATGGATGCGCTCGTTTTCAAGTGATTCAATATCGATCTCTGAATAGATGAGCCCATCCATGAACATTCTTCCTTCGTTAAGGAGATTACCATTTTCATAAATACCTTTGTATGATGAAAATATTAAGTCTTGAGTCGATTCACTGGGACCACTTGAACAATATGTATAGCCGGATATTAATCTAGCACTGGTAGACTTGATGAGGTCTCTTCGATACTCTTCTTTGCCAAGAGTTTCATTAGAGGCCGAAAGATTAAAAATAAGACTAGCGCCCTTTAGCGCCATAGAAGTGGAAGGAGTAACTGTGGACCATAGGTCTTCGCAGATTTCCACCCCAAAGGCGAATTTATAGTGCTCTAAATCTTGAAAAATAAATTTATTACCAAAAATATATTCCTTGTCGCCGATAACAATAGTGGAGTTTTCTCCTTGATAGGCATCAAACTGCCTATTTTCATAGTATTCATTTTGGTGGGGAAGGTGCTTTTTAGCGTATACTCCAAGTATTTCTCCCTTATATATCACCACCGCTGTGTTATAAATACGGGAGTCTTTTCTAAGAGGGGCGCCAATAATAAAGACTATGTCTTTATCCTTAGAATAACTTGTTAAATCTAGTAAGGCGCTTTCACACTGATTAAGAAGATCAGACTGATAGAATAGGTCTCCGCATGTATAGCCTGAAAGACATAGCTCAGGGAAAACTAGGACTTTAACTTCTTTAGCTTCCGCCATATCAATGTACTTTTTAATCTCTTCAAGGTTATGAGAGACATCCCCAACCTTTATATCAAAAGAAGCGGCGCCTACTCTGATATAGCCAAAGAAATCCTTATCGAGGATTTTATATTCAAACTTATTTAATGGTCTACTAGGGACTTTGTTATAGGAGGGCTGAATATTACTATTTTGGGTTATCGACCTATAGTAATCATTAGACATGATGACAAGGTCAGCATACCCATTTTTAGTAATAAAAAGCGGCTCATCTGAGGAGTGACATATCTCACTAATTTTATTAGTGTCTCTAAGATCTTTAATTGGGATAATCTGACTCATAAATTTATTCTATACATAATTATGTACAGAATTATGTCAGAAAGCAAGTTTTATGTTATTCAATGGGATTTTGCTCTGTATTTTCACTAATAGTAGGGGGATTATCCCTAATAAAATTAAGGGATGCAACAATTCTTGTATATTCTCTATGAGTGAATAAAGTAGGCATAGAATCTTCCCATTTTATAATAATTTCACTTAGATCTGCGGCTTTTACCACTGCAGCGGTGGGGTTTTTAACGTCAAAGGAGGCACATCCTAATACGATCACTGGGTGAACATATTCTCTCTCTCTAGAAATAGCCTTACAGAGAGCGGGAATATCCCCTTGAATCTGTCTCACTGGATTATATACTTTATAAGTTTTAGTGTCTTTTTCTTTCGTGGTCTGCTTCCAGTAGGGATCATCATTATTGCCTTCAATATGACCGCTTAAATCTTTAACAAGAATAGCGTACACTCCCTTAGAGGTAACAATCACATAATCAAAGTGAACGGCGCTATCTTTACTAGGGATAAGAATATCTTTATAGATAGTCTTCTCTTGTATGGGAAGCTTATTAATATAGTCGTCAACTTTCCCTGATAGATTTTTTACTTTTTGCCTAGGAAAGAAACTGATACAGAAAAAAATCACAGCCACTAAGACAATGACTCCACCTAATACTGATAATGTGATTGTAAGAGCTAAAGACATAATAATTTTTCTCTATAAATGGTGCCTGTGGCCGGACTCGAACCGGCACGTTACAGTTAACATATGATTTTGAGTCATACGCGTCTACCAATTTCGCCACACAGGCATATTAA
>JAJQAM010000013.1 GCA_021203805.1 Coprobacillus sp. | reverse complement strand
ACGGGACCGATATCCGTGAGAATTATAACGCGCATGATATCCGGATCATTCGCACTAACGAGACCGGCAGCGTGGATTTTGCCGTATGCGGCTATATGAACCGTGGAGAGCACGAAGGGCAAGTGGGAATCAGTGTCTTTCATTTTGACAGCGCGACAACCACGGTGGAGGAGATGGCATTTTTGTCATCCGCGAATTCCTATGAGACGCTCCGCGATGAACTGGGTCAGACGATGTATTTGACGGATTCCGGAGAGTTCTATTTTACCCTTCGGGAACAGCTCTACTGTTTAGATTTGAACACACAGAAATGTACCGTCGCGATCGCCGATATGACAGAGGGCAATTTTTCCGCTTCCGATGACGGCCGCTATCTGGCCTGGACGGAAGGAGATATGGCGCAGGCGACGACGATGCATGTGATCGACCTGGAAACCGGCCGGACCGAGGACCTCACGGCGCCGGATGGCTGTGTGATCCGCCCGCTCGGATTTTTGGATTCGGACTGCGTATACGGATTGGCGGAAAACGGCGGGGCCGGATCGGACGAAGTCTCGTATCCTATGAGCCGAGTGGTGGTGGTCGATTTTTCGGATCCGGAGATGCCGGTCCTAAAGACATATGACGCGGAGGAAGGCACTTGTGTGACGGAAGCCGAGGTGCGTGACGGCAACATCTATCTGGAGCGGATGCGCTACGCCGACGGGGAGTATACGGAGGCGGGAGAGGATGTCATATACAACCGGGCGTTGCAGGACGTGTCCCTGGTCACGGTTACGGAGATATACTCTGATGTGGAGGAGACAGAAGTCGCGCTGCTTTTGCCCACGGCGATTCTGCCGGAACCGGCTCCGACGGAGACGAAAGGGATCCAATCCGACGTCACGGAGATCCGGCTGGACGATGAGGCGAAGTGAAATTGCACAAAAATAATCGATCCGTCCCGGACGCAATCGGGGGCAAAGAGGGAACGACCCGATTTGCGAATCACGTAATTTCGAAAAAAGGAATTGTCGTCGGGAGGGTGACCAAAAAAATTTTTGACAGGAAAAAGGAAATCTTTTTGCGGGATGCCGGCATCGTCGGCATCCCTTTTTTTGAATTTTCGTAAAAGTGCACAGGGCGAAAAAAAAGAAATTTCTATAGATCTTTGCTGTAATCATTAGGTGATTCATTATTTTTCGGGGCCAGTTTATAATTCTGGTTAGCAACACGTTGTGAAGCCTCACACAACTAAAGTGGTGTTCTTCCTGAGAAGAAGCATACAGCTTTTGTCATGTACTGTCGCCGGTTTTAGTCCTGCGGCAAGCGCACATCCGCCGTGCGGCCAAAACTCAGATTACTTACGCCGCAAGCAGTGCAAGCTCCGCGTTAAGGCTAAAGAGGGTGGATAGTGTAGAGGTGCTTCTCTTGCCAGCTGAAGGAACTTTTGCCTCCAGTGCCAACCTCGCCGTCTCCGGCAAGGATTTTAAAATTTCACGCACAAAGTAACGCGCGCCGATGTTATAGGCAGCGTTAAGGTCACAGTTGTACGTCTTACCGTTTTGGAATACACAGACGGAATAGTTGTACTGTTTAAGCCCGTCCTGCATATACATTCCGCGCTTGACGAAACCGCTTCCGTCAAAGGCAAGGCGTGATGTGTTCCATGCGTTCACACGGCTAATTCGCATGCCGAGGGCAAGGGCTTTGTGTTCGACTTTTCTTTGAACATCCCGTGCTTTCCAAAGGTGCAACTGCTGTTTCTTTGAACCACGTTTTTTCTCATTTAAGTCAAGATACTCGAACACGATGACATTGACGGAATATAACTCCGCGGTTCGCATAATAAATGCGGCGGTCTTAGCGGAGATATCACGGTTGATGCCATTAGCTTTTTCCCAGAGGCGCGGCGTCTTTCGCGCCCCATGTTGCTGCGCCTTTTTAATACGATTAATGGCAGTCCACAAACGGTCTGTCTCAACCGGGAGTTTTAAGAACTTCCTCCCGTGAACAGCGCCGTCAGCGGACATCACTGTACAGACGCAGGCATTATTAACACCCAGATCTACGGACAAAATGAGGCGGTCTTTGACTGGGATATCGTTAAGTGTGACCTTTTTCTCAAACGAAAAGCGGAGGTTCCACTTTTTCCCCCGGCGTATGAGTGTCGGAGAGAGCCTTTTCTGGTCAGGGCAGTGGCGCTTGATATAGTCAACATCTGACTTGCGAAATGTGATATCAAGCCATTTCCATATGCATCCATCATAAATTTTGATGCGTGCCGAGTATCTGCCAGTATCCGAGTACATATTGTCTTTGTACATGACGGGGAACGAGTTACCAGCCATCGGCTTTCCCGGCTCCTGGCCGGGTCTGCCCGATGCCTCCCATGTAGCAAGTTTGGTTTTGTAAGCCGACACGGCGCCGACAGCCTTCATGATTGCCGCGCGTCGTAGATACGTCGGAAACATGGGAAACGGTGTGTCGAAGTCATATTCCGGCACTGGGTGAGCTTTCGTTGCGTGTGTTATGCGCTCCATAACAAGAACGGCACTATTTGGGTGTGTGAGAGAAGCAAACTTTTCCCATTCGGCAATCGCAACATCGATAAAGAACGCTAAGGCATCGCGGTAGATGTGTACTGTATGCCGGAATATGCGATTGTGTTCGCGTATCGTTACTCCGTATGTAGAAATAAGCTTCATTAATACCTCGAATTCTGTGGGTCAATGTAGCGTTGGATCTGCTCTTTGCTATAAAAGTGTTCTTAACTTACAACTCTCGTGCCCAACAAAGAGAAGAAAATGCGAGAATTTGACATCTATGGGTTCATAAAATATGGGTAGTTATCCTTGAGCCGTACGGGTATGTTACGTAACAGTTTGTCTGTTATTTTATGATGTTTGGTCTTATCTTTAAATTTGCAGTAGTCGCCTATGACTTGCTTAAACAGCACAGCTCATCGTCTATTTGTATTATAGAACAAATGTTCGAAAAATGCAACCCCTAATGTTATTTACATCCCTTTTTTATCTCATTTATTTCTATCCGTTGCTCTTGAAT
>JAJQAM010000032.1 GCA_021203805.1 Coprobacillus sp. | reverse complement strand
TTTTCCAAACTTATAACCTTATTCCCCATCAGTCTGTTTTCCGTAACGTAGAACTTGCTTTATCGATAGGTGGAGTTCCAAATAGCGAGAAAAAAGAGAGAACTAAAGACGCGCTTAAGAGAGTGGGCTTAGAAGACCACATGTATAAAAAGCCGAACCAGCTTAGCGGCGGTCAGTCTCAAAGAGTCTCAATTGCAAGAGCTCTTGTTAATAATCCTTCTATTATCCTCGCGGATGAGCCCACCGGCGCTCTTGACACCGAAACCTCTATTCAGATAATGGAAATCCTAAAGGATATCTCTAAAGATCACCTTGTCATTATGGTGACCCATAACCCAGATCTTGCTAATAGATACGCGACGCGTATCGTTAATATGCTTGACGGCGCAATTATCTCTGACTCCGATCCAGTTGAGGAAGAAGAGCATGAAGCTTTAGCAGTGGCCTGCGACGAGAAAAGAGCCGCCCTTACTATTGAAGAAGAGAAGCGCCTTGAAAAGAAAGCGAGCATGCGTCTTACTACATCTACCGCGCTTTCCGCTTCTAACCTTTGGTCAAAAAAACGTAAGACGTTCCTTACTGCTCTTGCCTCTTCAATTGGTTTAATCGGTATTGCTACCGTTTTATCTGTCACTAACGGCATGAGCGCATATATCAATCAGATCGCGATGGATAGTAGCGCTCTTAACTATATTATGATTAATAGCTCGACCTCTTTAATGGCGAATTTCTCCGAGAATATGGGAGCGATTACCTCCACTTTATTTGGAGGAGAGGAAATAGAGCTCGAAGAATATCCTGATACCGACGGTGTTATCCTTTATACCGAAGAAGACACCACGACGAGTATCAGCGCCGCTCCAATGGAATTAAACGATACCTTTATTAATTACCTTGAATCTCATATTAATAATCCAGATGATCCTGATTATCAGTTAGTTCTTGGTATTGACTACGCTTATAGCATCGCTCTTAACTTAATTAGTAATAATAACGGAACATATAATGTTGTCTCCGATAGTGACTGGCAGGTTTTATTTAATGACCTTGACTATATGGAAACACAATACGACATTTTAGCGGGAGATTCTCTTCCAAGTGAATATAACGAGGTTTCGTTAGTCGTGGACAAATATAACAGGATATCAACGCAGACTCTTGATAACCTTGGTATTAGCTATGACACTGGTAGTGATATTCTCGACTGGGATAGCATCGTCGGAAAAGAGATTCACCTCATTCCTAATGATGATTTCTATCAGTCAACAACAAATGCTAGCCTTGCAATTGAAGGATTTGAAGACTTTCTAGTCTATTCGCCTCTCACGAGTAATTCGTCTCAAGAATCACTTCAGAAGGCTTATAATTCAAATGGTTCAGTTACTATTAAAATTACTTCTGTTTTGAGACAGAAAGAAAGTGCGGCTTCAACTTGGCTATCAAGCGGTATTGCCTATACTCCCGCGTTGACCGACGTTGTCTTTAATCAAAACTTAGAGAGTGAAGTCGTCCAGTATCAGCAAGAACATCCTGAATACGATGTTCTCGGCGGCACGTTCTTCTCTTCTTCAAGTGGTATTCTTGGAGATATGTTTGATATTGATCTAGGCGATTTAATGGATATTTTTGGCTCGATGATGGGCCTATCTACTTCATCTTATGACTCTAATCTTGCCTTACTTGGTGGAGATAAGACCCCAAGCGGTATTACTATCTATCCTAAAGATATGGATAGTAAGGATCAAATCCTCTACTGGCTTGACTATTGGAACAGCGATGAAGTCTATAATATATACGGCTACGAGTCCGATGGAGAAGGCGGATTAATAGCCGATCAATATAAGATTACCTATATGGATTTAAGCGCTACCCTTGTGAGTATGATTGACTCCATTATTAATATTATCTCGATTGTCCTTGTGGCCTTCTCTGTTATTAGCCTTGTGGTCTCCTCAATTATGATTGCGATTATTACCTATGCGTCAGTTGTGGAGAGAACTAAGGAAATTGGAACAATTAGATCACTAGGCGGACGAAAAAGGGATGTTAGTGCGGTCTTCATTATTGAAGCCATTATCATTGGACTGGTCAGCGCGGCAATAGCTCTTCTAGTTACCTGGGGAATCGACGCTCTTGTAAACTTTATTATTAGACGTATGTTTGGCGTGAGCATCGCTCATTTGGGCGTGGGACTTATATTCGGTATTATTGGGCTTGGCGCCGGGCTTAACCTTATCGCCTCTATAATTCCCGCGGTTATCGCGGCTAGAAAAGATCCCGCTGTGGCCCTAAGAACAGAATAAAAAAAGAGCAAAACCGCTCAAAAAATACTTATAGCTAGGATATATTACTTAAATTTCTATTTTGAAAACTTAAGCTTCATCCTAGTTTTTATTTCGTCTTCGCTTTTAAAAACCGCGATGACGTGGCCCTCATATACATGGTATTTAATAGTGATCTCTTCTCCTAGGTTCATCTCTTTTAGGTAGTTTGTTTCTAGGGATATGACCTGCTCTTTATCGGTGAAGTTAAGAGCCTTAAGTAGCTCCTCAACATACCTTGTATTATTCATATGACCGTTATGATCTAGATGGGTAAAGAGCACTTTAAACTTATACTCTTTGTCTAGCTCCTCTTCGCTAGCGGGGATTGCAAGTAAGGGGTCCTCTATGGCCTGCTCATCATTAAAAGTATCTTCTGGGGAGATAAGCTCATCAAGAGGGCTAAGCTTTCTTGTCTCCTTACTAACCACGGTCCACTTAAACTTGCCTCTTACGAGGACTTCTCCATTTTTATTTTTAATGAGATACTGACGGTAATCACTAAACTTCTCAAAGGTATTAGCCCAGGTTGAGACGATTACATCGTCTCCATACCTAAGGTTATTGCTAATAACATCATATCTAGTTCTCGTAATAATCCATAAAAGTCCATTATCGTACATATTTCTATAAGAAACACTAGTGCCGTCGCAGTGTTTCCCAGCGATATCCTGAAATAAATCTAAAATCGCAAGAGGAGTGAGTCTATCATACTCGTCTAGCATATTTAGGGTAACAGTGTATTCTTTTTCAAAATGAGAATAGTCCATACCTAGAATTTTAATTCTTATTTAATTTCATTTAAATATTTTATTTAAATAACATATTTATATGTTTTTGAATTATAATATCTATAAGCGTGGAAACGGAGGGACTCTCTATGAGAAGAACAAAAATAATTTGTACGATTGGCCCATCATGTGAAAGCGAAGAAATGATTGAAAAGCTCGCTCTCGCGGGGATGAATGTCGCCCGTCTTAATTTTAGTCATGGCACTCACGATGACCATAAGGTCAGAATTGAGAAAATTAAGAAGGTGAGAGATAAACTTGGTCTTCCTATTGCGATAATGCTAGACACAAAAGGCCCAGAATACCGTATCCGTAACTTTAAAGACGGAAAGATTACTTTAAGTGACGGGGATGAATTTACCTTTACCACGGAAGAGATATTAGGAGATCAGACTATCGTCAGCGTGAACTATAAGAATATGCCTAATGAAGTTAATATTGGCGATACGGTGACCGTAAATGATGGTCTAGTTATCTTTAAAGTAACCGGAATAGATGAAACCCATGTTAAATGCAAAGTGGTAACCGGAGGCACTTTATCAAATCAGAAATCAATGGCCTTCCCCAACAAGAACTTTGACTATGAATATTTAAGCGATGAAGATAAAGATGATCTTCTCTTTGGAATTGAGCAAGACCTTGATTTTATCGCTGCTTCCTTTGTGAATAAAAAGAGTGATGTTCAGGCTCTTAGAGATTTTCTAGACGCTAACGGCGGTAAAGATATCGATATTATCGCTAAGATTGAATCAAGAGACGGCGTTAATAATCTCGATGAGATATGTGAAGTTGCTGACGGCATTATGGTGGCCAGAGGCGATCTCGGCGTTGACCTTCCAGTATATGAAGTCCCAAATGTTCAAAAGAATATCATTAGAAAATGCCGTTTACTCGGAAAGAGAGTGATAACCGCAACAGAAATGCTAGAGTCTATGACTCATAATCCTCGTCCAACAAGAGCCGAGGTGAGCGATGTCGCTAATGCAGTATATGACGGAAGTAGCGCTATTATGCTATCCGGCGAAACCGCTAACGGCAAATACCCAATTGAATCCGTAGAAACAATGGCCAGGATTGCGGAGTATACGGAAGATCATATTGATTATGACTTTAACTTTGAGCATGCTGAGTACAATACCTCTTCAATGACTGACGCTTTATCTTACTCCACCTGCTCAATGGCCATTCATATTAAAGCGAAAGCTATTGCTGTGTCCACGGTCAGTGGTCGTACCGCTTATATGGTGTCTCGCTTTAGATGCCCAGTTCCTATTATGGGAATTACGATTGATGAAAAGACCTACCGTAAGCTTGCTCTTGCCTGGGGAATTGTTCCTCTTATGACAGAGAAGGCGGATAACACTGATGATCTATACCGTAACGCTTTTGTGAAGACCGTTAACGCATTGAACCTCAAAACTGGGGACGCGGTGGTCCTTACCGGCGGCCGTGTTAAAGGCCTTAACGAAGACACTGAAGACACTGACACTATTAAGATTATTGTGCAGAAATAATGGCAGACGAAATATTTGATATTATTGATAAAGAATATGAGAGGCAAGCCACTCATATCGAGCTCATAGCGAGTGAGAATTTCGTGTCCCCTGAAGTCCTTAAAGCTCAGGGTTCTATTCTCACTAATAAATACGCTGAGGGATATCCCGGAAAGAGATACTACGGAGGCTGCGAGAATGTCGATGAAGTCGAAAAACTTGCTATATCTAGAGTATGTGAGCTCTTTGGCTGTAAATACGCTAACGTCCAGCCTCATAGTGGTTCTCAAGCAAATGAAGCGGTTTATAGAGCTCTTTTAAAGAGAGGTGATGTTATTTTAGGAATGAGCCTAGATGCCGGAGGGCATCTCACGCACGGCTATTATCTTTCTTTTAGCGGTCAAGACTATGAGGCCTATAACTATGGGCTTAATAGTGAGAGTGAGCTTATTGATTATGAGGCGCTTAGAGAGCTTGCTTTAGAAAAGAAGCCTAAGCTTATCGTTTGCGGCGCTTCCGCTTATCCAAGAATAATCGACTTTAAAAAGTTTAGAGAGATCTGCGATGAAGTCGGAGCCTATCTCTTTGTGGATATGGCTCATATTGCGGGCCTAGTGGCCGCGGGCGAGCACCCCTCTCCATTCCCCTATGCTGATGTCGTAACTAGTACCACTCATAAAACATTAAGAGGACCAAGAGGCGGAATTATCCTTACTAATAGCGACGAGCTTATTAAAAAGATTAATAAAGCGGTTTTCCCTGGTTCTCAGGGCGGGCCACTTATGCATGTCATTGCCGCAAAAGCTGTTTGCTTTGCCGAGGACTTAAAACCCGAGTTTAAAGAGTATCAGCATAATGTTGTTAAAAACGCGAAAGCTCTTGCTGACACGATGATGGAGCTAGGCTATCACGTCATCTCTAACGGCACAGATAATCATCTTCTTTTAGTGGATGTCTATCATAAAACCGGGCTCAGCGGTAAAGAAGCAGAAGACCTACTTGGAAGCGTCTATATTACCTGTAATAAAAACGCGATCTGTAACGACGAGTTACCGCCCGCCAAAGCTAGCGGTATTAGACTAGGAAGCCCCGCGATGACCACTAGGGGATTTACTGAAGAGGACTTTGTTAAAGTGGGACATCTTATTGATGAAACCCTGACCCACGCTAGGCCTCTTGAAGATATTAAAAAGGATGTTTTAGCCCTTACCTCGGCCCATCCACTTCCCTATTAATCCCAAAAATAACTAGGAATTGCGCCCCTTTTAATAAAATAAGGGGCTTTTTATTTAGCTTTTTTAATTAAAGTAGTTATTTAAATCTTTCTTTTGGGCGCTTAAGAAAGATTAAAAAAATAAAGATAATTAGGTTTTGCAGCCCTTTTAAAATTAAAAATAAGTTTTAATTCACAAATAAATTAAAAAATATATAATATATTTCACTGGAAGTATATACGTGAAAAATAAATATTTATTTTTATCTCTTATACTAGTAGCTGGTTTAAGTGCTTGTAATAGCTCTTTTAATCCTTTTGATTTTGACTCGTTAGATATCATTAGTAATGAGCAGGCTATATATATTTCAAATGAAGCAACCGATAACTTATCAAATGTTACTTCCTTAACACATAGTGTTACTAGCTCAGAGGATTACCGCACTGTCTTTATTGGGAGTGCGTATTTTTATGGCTACTATAGCGATGAAACCTATACTGAAGATATTGATGTCTACTCTAATAACGGCCTTTCAATCTCTATTACCACCGTGAGTGAAAGCGGTAATAACTATGCGGGCTCATCCTACTCTGAGATAAGTGAATCTATTGACCTTTGGATTGAATATGACACGCAAGAAGAGCAAAACTATGCCTATTTTGTCAGTGAATATTCAAATCCTAACTCTAAGGAAGAATCGATTTTATCATCGTATCGATATGTCTTTAGCAGTGAAACGGAAACCGGAACTGACTGGAATCAGCTTATTGTTAATCTTGTAAGTGATGATTATACTTTCTCAAGTTTTGATCACTATGGTTCCTCTAGTGATAATATCTATGCCTATAGTGAAAATATCACTCAAAGCACCGTGGCTAATCCCCTTCACCCTTCAGAGAGTATTATTACTTATTCCGAGTCTATGAGCGTGAGATCCTTTGTCCGTGACGCATCTCTTGGATGGGTCATAGACTACTCCGCTCATCAGGAGAATTTATACTATTCCACAACAATTGATGGAAACGTTTATGAATCCCCAGTTCTAGTAGAAGCATATCAAGAGGTTTATCAATATAGCTATGAGAGCAACGGCTCAAAAAGCTTTGAATTTATTGATAGCGCAGAGACCTATTATTATCAGCCTAATATTATCTCCGCTGCCATTGACAGCCAGGGAGAGCTAACCTTTAGCCTCGTTCCTCTTTTAGGGAACGGCTATTTAGTTAATTATAGCAATCCATCTCTCTCTTATTACTCCGCGACATTAGAGCTAGAAGCGGATAAGCTATATGCCTGCTATATGGAAATAGATGACGAGATTATTCTCTATGGTAGTGAAGCTATAAGTAAAGACGAGCTCTCTCTTTTAGAAGCGGTCGAAATAGAGATTGATGAAGAAACGTCTTATTCTTTTATAAGCGTAAGCTATGACGTAAGAGTGAACGCTATATTCGGCTTTGATAGCGAGGGCAATATCGTTAGTCTTGATATCTATTATCTTAACCGAGTGGGAGGATGGCAGTAATGAATAAAAAGATCCTCCTTCCAATATGTCTATTAGCGATTAGTTTAAGCGCTTGCTCTTCTTCTACTTCGTCCCTATACGGCGACTTTAATCTAGAACTTGATTCCAATCAAATAAACGAGGTTTTGCTAGGCTTTTTAGATAGTAGAAGCCATGTTTCAGGTGCGGAAATCTCGATAACACATGAAGAGCATGAAGTTAGCGACACCGCTCTCTTATTTAGCGATGAAGAGAGCAGTGAGACTCATATCACTTACACCCGCTACTCAAATACTGCGCTCGGCTATACCTATAATGAGCAAAGCGTCACCACTAGTGGAGCGACTGGTATTTCTTATAACTCTAATGTCTCGATGACTGGCTACTCTTGGCTCGCATTAGATACAAGCGATGAGGAAGAGAATACCTATAATCATTTCTCCCATGAGGAGACCTCATATAATAACGGCTATAACTCGACGAGAACGCTAACGCTAGGAACCACTGACTCTATTCACCGCCTCTCATATTGGTCTGGATACGTGATTGATACCTTCTATACAAGTCTTATCTCATCTTATTTAGATTTCTCTTATTCTTCCTCAAGTGGTAATAGTGTTTCTCTTTTTGATACATTTGTATCAAATAGAGATTTATATGATAACTCATCTAGTCTTACCTTTATCTATCAGGGTAAAGGTAATGATGTCATAGCCTATTGCACGGAAACAGAAATAGTGACGAGAGCGAATCCGCTTTACGCGACTGATTCAAGTAAAGATATCGCTACCATGATTATTAAAAGCATCTCCTATTCATTAACAAATGATTCAAAATATGGATATGTTTTAAGTGACGTTAGTGTTTCCTTTACCTATGAACTACTTGAAAGCTTTGATAATGTCTATCTTTCTAATCCCCGAGAAGTAGAAACCTATAGCTTTGACTTATCTTATTCCTATAGTGATAACCTCTCTTTTACCTCTCTTCCCTCAGTTGAATCAACTGATGCATCCTTCTATCCAATTCTTTCAACTTATCAAGAGGTAGTGAGTGATGTTGAAGATAAGAACACTAAGGATGATAGTAGTGGAGCAGGCGAAGACGCTACAGGAGCGGAAGCATATGACGAAGACTCCGCTACTGAATCTGATGACATCTCACTAACTCATTATGAGAGAATCGGCGGGACACGTTACACAGATATTGTTAATATGACAAGCTATTATCGTAGTGAAGATCCCTCCTTTACCGGTAGTGCTTATGAGCTAGAAATATCTCTAAGAGACGTCACTAACGCTTATTCCTTTTCTACCTCTCTTTCTGTAGACGAGGAAGAAGAGAGAGTGTTTAATGTCTACGGCTATAGCGATATAACTACCTCAAGTTATTCCTCTACTTTACTTGAGGAAGTAACTGGGAGCGACACTGATAACCTCTTTAAAATATCAAGAAGTGGAACCTATTCATTTGTTCTTCTATTCTCTGAAGAATATGAACTAGTTTCTATTTCTATGTATGTCCTTAATATGGACTAACTAGTGTAATTAAATTGATAATTTTATAAATGACCACTATAATAGTGGTAATAAAAGGAGATACATAATAATGCCAATTATTGAACATGTTCACGCTCGAGAAGTTCTCGATTCGCGTGGTAATCCTACTGTCGAAGTAGAACTTTACACCTCTAGCGGTGCTTTTGGACGCGCTCTCGTCCCAAGCGGAGCCTCTACTGGTGAATATGAAGCCGTTGAGCTTCGTGATGGTGATAAGAAAAGATTTGGAGGAAAAGGAACTCTTAACGCGGTAGCAAACGTCAATGAAATCATTGCCCCTGCTGTGATTGGAATGAGCGTTCTTGATCAAGTAGCCCTTGATAAAAAGCTTATTGAACTAGACGGCACTCCTAACAAAGCAAAACTAGGTGCTAATGCCATCTTAGCGGTTTCCCTTGCCGCTTGTAGAGCCGCTGCGGACCTCCTTGGAATTCCTCTTTATAGATATCTAGGTGGAGTTAATGCGAAGCAGCTTCCTCTTCCTATGATGAATATATTAAATGGAGGCGCTCATGCAGACTGGACCATTGATTTCCAGGAAATCATGATTCTCCCTGTTGGCGCGAAGTCATTCCATGAAGCCCTAAGAATGGGCGCGGAAGTCTTCCATGAGCTTAAAAATATCCTCGCTAAGAACGGCTATGTCACTTCCGTTGGTGATGAAGGCGGCTACGCTCCTAAACTTAGCTGCAACGCTGAAGCCTTTGAAAGAGTCATTGAAGCTATTAAAGCCGCTGGCTATGAGCCAGGGAAAGATATCTGCCTAGGTATTGATGTGGCCTCTAGTGAATTCTATGACGGCGAGAAAAAGAAATACGTCCTTAAAGCGGACGGCAAGGAATACACCTCTAAAGAGATGGTGGATGTCTTCCTTACTGACCTCGTTAATCGCTTCCCAATTATCTCAATTGAAGATCCTCTTGATGAGAATGACTGGGAGGGATGGCAGTACTGCACCGCTAAGCTAGGCGATAGAGTCCAGCTTGTGGGTGACGATTTATTCGTCACCAATACCGAAAGACTTAAGAAAGGTATTGATATGGGAGTGGCCAACGCTATTCTCATTAAAGTCAACCAGATTGGCACTCTTACCGAAACCCTTGACGCCATTGAAATGGCTAAGAGAGCGGGCTACACCGCGATTGTCTCTCATAGATCAGGTGAGACCGAAGACACCACAATCGCGGATATTGTCGTCGGTACTAACGCCGGACAAATTAAGACTGGCTCCATTAGTAGAACTGATCGTATTGCCAAATACAATCAGCTTCTAAGGATTGAAGATGACCTCAATAATGATGGAGAGGATGATGTCTCTATCTTTGAAGGGAAGAAATCAATCTACTGCATTAAATAACTTCTAGCTTCATAATTTTGAAGTCCTTTATAACGAAAACAGCACCGATGGGGATGGGTGCTGTTTTTGTTTGCTACTTATAAGTAGTCTTTGTTATTTAAGCGGTGAGCCGCTATAATATTCTTACAGGGGAAGGAGACCTACTTATGCTTATAGATGAGCTAAAAAAAGCCAATATAGAAGCGATGAAAGCGCATGATAGCGACGCCCGAAGTATTATCAGCGTCGTTTTAACGAGAGAGAAAACCCTAGAGCTAGATCTCCACGAAAAAGGAGAGGAAGTAAAAGACAGCGATGTCCTCTCTATTATTAGTAAAGTCCTTAAAGAGCTTGACGAAGAAAAAGAGGGATATGAGAAAGTCGGTAACAGCGAGAGAGTAAATGGCATTACTCATCAAATAGAAGTTATCTCCTCTTATCTTCCTAGCCAGCTAAGTGAGGACGAAATCCTTAAAATTATTAACTCTTTAGACGATAAATCCGTTCCAAGTGTCATGAAATATTTCAAAGCAAATTACGCGGGAAGCGTCGACATGTCACTTGTTTCTAAACTTTTAAAAAGCATTCAATAAAACTCTTGTTTTATAGATAGCTTTTTATTATCATATAAAACTCGTAGGGGCGTAGTTAAATGGTATAACAACGGTCTCCAAAACCGTTATTGTGGGTTCGATTCCTACCGCCCCTGCCATGATAGAGTTATATATGAGCCAAGAAGACATTGAACTAGAAGATAAGAAACATTCCTTTCTTGAGCCTCCTATTTGGGTTGCTATTTTAGTAATCGTTATCGCAGTCGCTGGTCTACTTGCCTCTATCTTTACTTTTACGAGATGGTCTGACTCCACCTCTCAGCTTGTTCAAGCGGTGATGTGGATTGTCTCGGTTATTCTTTTAATTGCGGGTGGCTACTACTTCATCTATCTCCTCTTTGTGATGCTCACCTATCTCAACTCACATAACTCGAGAAAATACGCGATTAAAAGAGCGATGACGGATATTCATTACCGCACTGTCGTCATCGCCTTTATCTCTTTTGCCTTCCATATAATCCTCGCTATACTGCAGTTAGTATTAGCCCTAAGGCAAGAAGAAATACAGTATTGGTATCTCGCCTTTGGGATTTACCACCTTATTGTCGCCGCAGTTAAACTCACCATCTATTTCATCGAGCAAAACTCCGTTCGTAAGACTGGAGATATTATAAAAGCGGGTTCTTATCACGACTATAGGATCTACCTTGTTATCGGAGTGATATCTCTTATCCTAAATCTTGTCATTATCTTTGGAGTTATTCCTACAGTGGTTATGTATGAGTCTTATGACTATATCAATAACTCCCTTACTCTCACTGAGATTCAGGCGGTGGGTGAATCGGTGCTTCTTATCCTCGGCTTTATCGCCCTTAAAAAGACTGACTCCTGGGCCACTAAGGGAGTAAAGTTTCTTAATCTTAATGTCTACCTTTGCACTTTGTTCTCTCTTCTCGTAGTTTTACTATCTAGGTTTAACGTAAAGTCTGACGTTATTACCACAACGGCACTAGTAGTGGGAATAGTACTAGCGGTCTCCATTCTAGTTATATCGATTACTAATATCGTTGTAGCCGCACAGAAGAAGACTGATATTAATGAAGGCGTCTTAGCGGTTAATCCTGATAACCGTAAAGCCGTGGTTATAAATATAAAAGTGGAACCTAAAGTGATTGATAAAAAGCCCGTTCAGAAAACAGAAAATGAGCCCCCAAACTCTAAAAAGGAGAAGAAAAAGAAAACATGAGTATTTGGCTTATGCTTCTTGTTGGACTAATGGCGACAGTCTTAGCCACCGCGATTGGCGCCCTTATAGGCTCCGTAGCCACTAAACATAGAGAGTGGCTTAATTTTCTTCAAAACTTTTCAACCGGCGCGTTAATCGGTTTTATCTTTATAGAGCTACTCGGTAACTCTATTACTAATTTCCTAGATGCTGACTCCCTTTCTTTGGCCGCTTCTATGGGCATAATGGTGGCCATTATCGTCGGGACTGGTCTTCTCTTTTTTGGCCTTCACGAGCTTCTTCATCATTTTACTCATCACCATGATACTGACCAAAAAGATGAAGACGGGTGCGAAGATCATGGTCACGTTGAAGAAATATTTGAAAATAATGAGCGATCTTTACTCGCTACTAGTTTTGTCTTTTTAGCCGCTATCTTTATCCATAACATTCCTGAAGGCTTTGGCATGGGAGTGGCGATGAGTGAGGACCTTATAAGCGGAGTTATTATTTCCTCAATTATGTTTATTCATAATCTTGTTATTGGAATATCGATGTATCTTTCCTTTAAGGAAGCGGGGAAAGGAACTGGCTTCTCTATTGGAATGAGTATAGTCTCCTCTATTCCAGCCTACGCTTTATTAATTGCGGGCTACTTCTCTAGCTATAGCGGTGACATCTCCGCTTTGGCTCTTGGAGTAGTGGATGCAATTGCCTTTGGGGCTCTCCTCTATGTTCTTCTTATTGAGCTTCTTCCCCAGATCTTTACAAAATACAAATCTAAGTTCTCTATTCTCTATGTTATTATTGGACTTGCCCTTGTTGCTTTCCTTTTACTAGCGTTTTAATTATTAAACTCTTTTCTTTCCATATTCTCTATTCATGGCATCAATGGTTATAACCCATTGTTTGCCATATTTACAGACATCAGTTCCGTTTACTAGTTTTCCGTACTTTACCGCTTTCCGAAGAGTGCTCTCGTTTAGTCCCCACATTTCAGCGGCGTCTCCAAAAGATATAAGACCATCAAATGGAGTGATAGTGGTCTCCCCATTTTCCCATATTTCTTCACTATCTAAATCTACTTCATCATTCCAAATTAGGCCGTACCCACCTGTTTCTATACTGACTTGTTTAAATAAAGTAATATCATCAAGCATTTTAAAGATAGGGTACCTATCGTATAATTTTTTAATATCGTATATTTTTGTGGCCCCTTCAGAAAATTGAACGACTAATTTATAATCGTCTGTAGGAATTATATTTTTAATCTTGTGATGCATATTATCTTATCTCCTAATCTAGTGGATCTAATTTCTTAAAGTTTTGTGTATTCCACATTTCAATGAGTTCTTCTTTGTGTATACTTATCCATTTTTTAATTTTATTTTGTGTATTTTTTTCTAAGTCTCCATTTAGCATATTTCCATTAAAATCAAACACACCATACCGCTCAGCACATACCACATGTACATGTGGTGGATTGTGTTCGTTTTCAGCGTAGTGCATTAATATTGATATTCCATCAAAGATAGCTATTGTCGGCATATTTCCCCCTTTTTGTTAATTTATATAATATCACGATATAGTGAAAAATAAAAACTCAAATTTAATTTTTTTAAAACACATTTTAAAACATATAGTTATTTTATGAGTGTCGTTATAAAATATATCTAACGAGGTAAATTCATATGGCAAAATATCAATTAGTGCTTGTTAGACACGGCGAGTCCGAGTGGAATAAACTTAATTTATTCACTGGTTGGACTGATGTTGACCTATCCGATAAAGGGAGAGAAGAAGCAATTAATGGCGGTAAACTCCTTAAAGAAGAAGGTTTTAAGTTTGATGTAGCCTATACATCCACTCTTAAAAGAGCAATTCACACCCTTAACTTAGTATTAGAAGAACTCGATCAGGAATATATTCCTGTCTATAAAACTTGGAGACTTAATGAAAGACACTACGGAGCACTTCAAGGATTAAATAAGAGCGAGACCGCTGAAAAATACGGAGAAGCTCAAGTTAAGATTTGGAGAAGAAGTTATGACGTACAGCCCCCTGCTCTTGAAGAGACTGACCCCCGTAACCCCGCTCTTCAAGATACCTATAGTGGGGTGGGCGTTCAAGACCTTCCTCTTACTGAGTGTCTTAAAGACACTGTGGCTCGTGTTCTTCCCTACTGGGAGACCGAGATTAAACCCGCAATCGTCTCTGGTAAGAGAGTTCTAATCGCCGCGCACGGTAATTCCCTAAGAGCCCTTCTTAAATACTTAGAGAATATCTCCGATGAAGATATTACCGAGCTTAATATCCCTACAGGTGTTCCTCTTGTCCTTGACTTTGATGAACATTTCC
>JAJQAM010000012.1 GCA_021203805.1 Coprobacillus sp. | reverse complement strand
CGACGATTCTCTACTGAGCAATGCTTCGTTTTAGCTATTTTCTTACCTTTTTAAGAATTCTATAAATAAATCGCCATAAAGAGGGGAAGAGTGGTTTTATCCTCTCCGTAATTTGGGCTTCCCTCGACGAGTTTATAGGCATACGTGGGTTTAAACTCTTCGATATAGGCTTTTAAGGATGTCGCTTTACCGCTATTAGATTTGACCTCTATTGGAACAATGCTCATATACTTTTCAATTAAAAACTCAATCTCTTGTTCGCTACTAGTTTTCTTAAAGTAATATAGTGGATACCCGTTTTTAGTGAGAGTCTCGGCGATGATATTCTCATAGATTCCTCCCCTAGCATTTCCCTTTAATTCGTTATAGTAAAGAAGGCGCTGAGTCTCAAGGCCTAGCATACAGGTAAGTAGACCTGTATCATTAAAATATACTTTAAACTCATTATTTTTCTTATAGGCGAGTAGAGGAATTTCGGGTTTAGAAACATTATAGGAAAAGTTAACGAGCTCACTTTCTTTTAAATAATAGAGAGCGGTTCCATACATTTCGCTTTTACCTTTTTTATTTACCTCCTTATAGTGAAATTTTTTATAAGGCCTATTTAGTTGAAGGGGGATAGAGAAAAAACAGTCCTTCATTTTCTTTTTAAGAGAGGAGGAAAGGGCGCACTTATCTATTTCCTCTAGATATCTCGATATTATTTTCTCCTGTCGTGTATGGACCTTAACGAGATCCCTCGTCTTTAAGTAGGTATTTATTACCTCTGGCAACCCACCAATTACCATATAAAGAGAAAATAAAGTGGATATTTCTTTTAAGCTCGCTTTATCGATTTGTTTCTTTTTTTCTGGGGACGCCTTTAGTTTATCGGTTTCTTCGCTACTTATTCCATTAGCCCATAAAAACTCTTTAAAGCTAAGAGAATATAGCTCAACTGTTTTCTCATATCCTACGGGGATAGAGGTAATCCCATTCGTATTGATATTTAAAAAATTACCACTTGCAATAACATCGTATCGATTATCAAGGGCTAAAAATTTTAAAGCGGTTCTTGCGTTAGGGCACTCCCCAATCTCATCGAGGAAGATAAGGGTATTCTTGTCCACTAATTTATCTAAAGAGATATTTAAAGATAGACCAATTCTGGTATAGATTTCACTCGCGGATAGATCTCCGTTAAAGATTTTCTTATATTCAGGGTGACTTTTAAAATTAAGGTAGAGATATGTTTTGTAGTTAGTCTTTCCAAAATAATCGATTATATAAGTCTTCCCCACTCTGGGCGCCCCCTTAACGAGAAGGCACTCCTCGTCCTTACTCTCTTTCCACTTAACTAGATAGTCATAAAATTCTCTTTTTAACATAGTTAAATTATAGCAAAATCGTCATGCTTATAATATATTATTCGACTTTTTTGGACTTTCTTTTTATCTATTTTCGACTTTTTATTGATGAATACACTCTATTCTTATCTTCTCCCTTTTATTTCCTTTATTCTTTCTCCTCTTTAATTAATCTATTTATTTTGTTAAAATAAATCTATCCAGTGAGGGAAAATAAATCTATTTGGTCTTTAAGAGAGAGTAGCCAGTGGTGGAAGGGCTATAAAGATAAATAGATGGGCCACTTCCTGAGGATAACGGCGACTGACTCCGTAATGGTCAGCTAATTAAGGGCATTATATATATTCCTATATGTATAATGAATAAGGATGGTACCGCGGTTAATATAAATCGTTCCTTAGCTAGGGACTTTTTTATGTATTAAAGAGGGAAACAGGGAAAAATGAAATATTTATCAGGAAACGAAATTAGAAATCTATGGCTTAAATACTTTAGTGAAAAGGGCCATAAAGTAGAGGAGGGCGCCTCTCTTATACCAGTGGGTGATCCCACGCTTCTTTGGATTAACTCCGGCGTGGCCGCTCTTAAAAAATACTTCGACGGGAGAGAGATACCGCCTTCTCGTAGAATCTGTAACGTTCAAAAAGCGATAAGAACTAATGACATCGAAAACGTTGGTCATACCGCAAAGCATCACACCTTCTTTGAGATGCTTGGTAACTTCTCAATCGGTGATTATTTCAGGAAAGAAGCGATTGAGTTTGCCGCTGAAATCCTCACTTCTCCCGACTACTATGATATGCCAATCGATAAGCTTTATATAACCTACTTCCCCACTGACCTAGAAGCGAAGAAATACTGGATGGAAAACGGCATAAGTGAGGACCACCTCATTCCCCTAGAGCATAACTTTTGGGAGATAGGCGAAGGCCCATGCGGACCTAACACGGAGGTCTTCTTTGACCGCGGAGATAAGTATGACCCCGAGCGTAAAGGCGTTGAGCTTTTAATAAATGAAGTGGAAAACGATAGATATGTAGAGATCTGGGGAATTGTCTTTTCTCAGTATAACGCAGTGTCTGGTCAGAAAAGAGAAGAGTATAAAGAGCTCCCCTCTAAGAACATTGATACCGGAGCGGGCCTAGAGCGAATTACCTGTGTTCTTCAAGGGACAGAGACTAACTTTGAAACTGATCTCTTCTATCCAATAATTAAAGCCGCCGAGAAGATGGCGAAAGTTAAATACGAAGATAACCTAATAGCATATAGAGTGATCGCAGATCACATAAGAGCGATTACCTTTGCGCTCTCTGACGGCGAGTCTTTCTCTAATGAAGGAAGAGGATACGTCTTACGTAGACTTCTAAGAAGAGCCCTTCGCTACGGAAAAGATATCGGAATAGATCGTCCCTTCCTTAACGAGCTCGTAGACGTAGTCTACGATATCTATAAGGATTTCTATCCTTACCTTAAAGAGAAGCTCTCTTTTGTGAGGAAAATCATACTCGCGGAAGAAGAGAAATTCCTCCTTACCTTAGAAAACGGGGAGGCTCTCTTAAATAAACTTATTAGTGATAATCATAAATTAAACGGTAGTGATATCTTTAAGCTTTATGATACCTACGGTTTCCCTAAAGAGTTATCTCTTGAGATCTGCGAAGAGAAAGGCGTAGAGGTCGACCTATCGGGCTTTGACGAGGCTATGAAAAAGCAGCAGGAAACCGCCCGTAAAGCAAGGGGCGAGTATCAGTCGATGTCGGGCCAAGCAAAAGACCTACTTAGCTGCAAGGTGGAGTCAACCTTTAACTATCAAAAGATCACCCCTCTTAAAAGCGAGGTAGTAGCGCTCTTTAATCTTAAAGGCGAGAAAGTTGATGTAATAAAAGAGGAAGGCATGGTCATTTTTAAAGAGACTAACTTCTACGCAGAGATGGGAGGTCAGGTCGCGGACACCGGGCAAATTATAAGTAAAGACACAAGCGCTACTGTCTACGATGTAAGGCACGCTCCTAACGGTCAAAACTTACACTACATTAAAGTCTTATTTGGTAGTGTTCATTTAGGGGATAAATTCTCCCTAGAGATAGACGAGTCTAGAAGAAAAAAGATCATGGCCAATCATAGCGCTACCCATCTTCTTGATGCCGCCTTAGCAGAAGTCCTAGGCGGTCACGTTGCTCAAGCGGGCTCCCTCGTTAACGATGAATATCTCACTTTTGACTTTACTCATTATCAGAAGATGAGCGAAGAAGAGATTATGCTTGTCGAAGAGAAAGTTAATCAGTGGATAGCGGACGCTATCCCTGAGAAAACCCTCGTTCTTCCAATTGAAGAAGCAAAAAAGCTAGGAGCGAGAATGCTCTTTGGCGATAAATACGGCGATATTGTCAGAGTGGTCACATTCGGCGATGTCTCTAAGGAGTTTTGCGGCGGCACTCACGTCACAAATAGTAGTGAGATTGGCTCCTTTATTATTGAAAGCGAAGAGTCAATTGCCGCAGGCGTTAGAAGAATAACCGCTAGATCATCAATCGGGGCCTATCACCTCTCTAAGAATAGAAAAAACACCCTTAACCAGGTTAGCGAGAAGCTAGGCGCTAGCTCTCAGCTTGAGATTCTTCCCCGACTAAATACCTTAGTTAGCGAAAGAGACACTCTTAAAAAGAGTGTCGCCGCTCTAAACGCTGAGATAGGAGCCTCGATTGCCACTTCTCTTCTTAAAGATATAAGCCTCGAGCCTTATCCAGTTCTTGTCTCCTATCTTAAAGGAGTAAATAGAGAAACCCTTCTCTCCACTGCGGACTATATAAGAAGCCACTATAATAGCTATCTAGTCTATCTAATTGGAGAAAACGGAAAAGGAGATTACCCGGTTATTTCCTTTATAAAAGGAAAAGCCCTTGAAAGCGGTAATAACGCAGGAGATCTAGTCAGGTTTGGAGCGAGTTATCTTTCCGGTAAAGGCGGAGGTAAGCCTGATAGCGCTAGCGGGACTTACTCTGATATCTCTTCAGTAGACTACGCTCTTAAAAAGATTAAGGAAGAGCTAATAAAATAAATATGAAATATTTAGGCCTAGATTTAGGGGAGAAAACATTGGGAGTGGCCTACGCTGACCCCTTAGGTATTACTCATCCCCTTAAAACACTTGAGTTTCACACCCATCAGTATAGCGAGGTCATAAGCGACTTAGTTAAACTAGTTAATGAGTATGAAATAGATGAGATAGTCGTGGGTAATCCTATCTCAATGGATAACTCCCTAGGGGATAAAGTCCACTATACAGAGACCTTTGTCACTAAAATTAAGGATACGTTCCCAAGTAAATGTGTCCATCTTGAAGACGAGAGGCTCTCTACAGTGGAGGCCTATGAGCTCATTAGTGAAATGAAATTTAAAGATAAGAGAGAAAAGAAGCTCTATAGCGACGCCGTCGCCGCTAAAGTAATTCTCGACTCTTATCTAGAAAGGAATAAATAGCTTATGAAAAAAGAAAATATGACGGATGATGAGATTACCATCATCGATGATGATGGAAATGAAATGACCTATCAGATTTTATTTACCTATGATAATGAGGATAGAGGATGCTCCTACGTTTTATTCTTTGCTCCTGAAAGCGAAGATGAAATCATCGCCCTTAGATACGACGAAGAGGGTAATCTCTATGACATCGAGTCTGATGAAGAATTTGACGAGATTGAAGAGGTTCTCGAGGCCTTTGAGCATGATCTTGATGAAGCGGAAGCCGAAGAAGATGAGAGCTCTGACGAAGACGAGGCCTAAGCCTATCTCTTAAACAACTGAATATATAAGCATTCCAAGGATAGCGGCTAAGACGAGCAGCGCGATGATGTTTAGCCGCTTTTTCTGTGTCTTGTAGTAGCCGTAATATATACCCGCAAGAAGGAGGAGTAAAGTCAAAGACTTTAAATCAAAGGAGAGGGCGCTCCCTACGGAGTTACCTCCAAAGAAAACAAGCTGGACAAAGAAGAAGAAAGCCGTGGATAAAATAAGAGCAATAACAATCGGCTTAATCCCATTAAGCGCTCCCTCAACCCAGTGGTTTTTAATAAATTTCTCTAAGATAAACGCGACGATTAAGATAATGATAAAGGAGGGGAGAATCACTCCAATAGTGGCGCATGCCGCTCCCGCTATTCCAGCGGTCTGACTCCCAATAAAAGTGGAAATATTAACGGCAAAAGGCCCAGGAGTGATCTCGCTAATGGCGATAAAATCTTGTAGCTCACTAGCCGTGGCCCAGCCTCTCGCTAAGGTCTGCTCCTCAATAAGAGGGATCATCGCGTAGCCGCCGCCAAAGGTAAATAGCCCTATAAGGAAGAAAGTATAAAAGAGCTCCCAGTAGATCATGCTCTTTTCTCCTTTCTAACTTTAAAGGCTTCGCTAATTACTCCAATAACTAGCCCCGCGAGAATAAAGACAAGGCTAATAAATCTAAAGGTAAGGTCAAACCAGCTAAGAAGAACGTAGCTAATAAAACCCACGATAAATAAAACGAGAGTAAAACTATTATGAGGCATCTGCTGCCAGAGAGAGATAACCGCAATGGCAAGTAGAAGAATAACCGCGACGTTAAGACCTTTAAAGGCGTTGATCACCGGAGTAAACTGCATAAAGGCTTCATAGAAGAAGGAAATAACGAGAATTATGATAAAGCTAGGAAGAGCGCACCCTAAGGTCGCGCATGCGCTTCCTAGGGCCCCGCTAACGCGGTAGCCGACATACGTACTCGTATTGATCGCGATTGGTCCAGGAGTGGACTCCGCGACCGCGACAATATTTAATATATCGCTCATTCCAAGCCACTTCTTTTTATTTACGACCTGGTTTTCAATCATTGGGATCATCGCGGCTCCTCCCCCAAAGGTCATTAGGCCAATCTTAAAGAAGGTCCAGAATAACTCTAGGCAGAGCCTTAGCTTTCCTTTTTTCTTTTCTCTTCCCATAACTTCATTATGATAAATAAAAGTGAAAAATATTTAAATATATTTTTCTTAAGTGTTATAATACTAACTCGTAAAAAAAGGAAATAGACTATGCCAGAGAAAAAAATCCAGTTAACCCAAGAAGGGTATGATAATTTAAATGCTGAGCTTAGAGATCTTCTCGATAATGTTCAGCCGATGATTAAGGAGCAGCTCTCCGAAGCGAGGTCTCAAGGAGACCTTAGTGAAAACGCCGATTATGACGCGGCGAGAAATCAATTAAGAGAAGTAGAGGACCGCATTAAAACCATTGAAGACACTCTATCTAACTCCGTTATCGTAAAGGGAAAGAGTAATGTCGTGGCCCTAGGCTCAATCGTGGAGATTGAGTTTCTTGCCACTCATAAAAACGCGACCTTTACCATTGTAGGAACAGTGGAGAGCGATATGGCAAGCGGCAAGATTAGCAACGAGTCTCCTGTCGGCGCCGCCATCATCGGAAAGAAAGTGGGAGATGAGGTCGAAGTTAAAGTGGCCAATCCTTACCGCGTTAAAATTATCTCGATAAACACTGAAAAATAATAAATTTTAAATATTTTTGCGCGATATAGCCATAAAAGCCCCCTATATAAATAGGAGGTTTTTTAATGGTTAAAGTTATTTTAATTGTGTTTGTAGTTGCGACTGTTGCCATTTGCGGATTCATGCTCATTGACTCGAATAGCGCCACGAGCGTCGCTGCTAGTGTTGACGGTGCCGTCAGTAATGGAATCTCCCTAACAATCGAAGGAGAAGTCATTTATCCTGGTACTTATACACTTAGTGAGGGCTCTAATATGCTTGAGCTCATTGGCGCGGCCGGTGGTGTCACCGATAACGCTGATGATAGAGCCTACTATGCAAGCGCGGAGCTCATCGGCGGTGAGTCCTACTATATAGCGAGCCGCTACGACGAGACCGATATGTGTAACTTTGATGAAATTAGTAAAGTAAATGTCAATAGTGATAGCGCCTCAACGCTATCCACTGTGAGCGGAATTTCATCAAGCGTTGCCTCAAATATTGTCTCTTATAGAGAGACGAACGGTCTATTCTACACCATCGAATCCCTTGTTAATGTGAGCGGCATTGGAAACGCTACATATAACAAGATTCGTAACTATGTGATCTTACACGAGTGATAATTGTCTTTCTCTTTCTCTCCTTATGGATGGGGCTAGTAGTGAGGTATCACCCGCTTATCTTTATCCCCATCGCCATCCTCTTATTTATCTATCTTCTTAGGAAGTATCATAAAAAGATTGCCCTTATTTCGATGTGCGTGTTGTCCCTAGGAGTGGGCTACTCCTTTCTCGATATTAATATCACATCTAGCGATAACACCTATTCAGGGGTGGTCATTGAAAGTAAGGATAACTATTTTATCTTTTATACGGGGCTAGAGAGACTTTATGTCTCTAACTACGGTAATACCTATGAAGTTGGGGATATATTAAGCCTTACGGGAGAGAAAGAGGATCTTCACTTTATCACTCTTGAGAGTGAGTTTGACTTTGAAGATTATCTTAGTAAGAAAGGAGTTAATAGAGAGTTAACTGTCTCAAATTACGAAGTCAAACATAGCTCTCCCTTTAAACTTAATCAGTGGAAGAATAATTTTCTTTCGAAATTTGATGAAGACACCGCTTCGTTTATAAAAGCGCTCTTTTTCTCGGGTAGTAGTGATAGTGATCTCTCCTCTAACCTCGAGGCGCTCCACCTATCGCGCTTTGCTTCGGCTTCAGGTATCTATATCTACGCTTTTTTAAACTCATTAAACTTTATCTTTTCCACTTTTATGAAAAAGAAGTGGGCTAGGGTTGTCTCCTACGGTGTTCTCTTCCCTTATTTTCTCTTACTGTTTCCCCGCTTCACAATCATTAGGATATCTACTTTATATATCCTTAGATGGATCAATCAGTATCCTCTTCATAAGCGGTTTACTTCTTTTGAAGTAACATCTATTGCCGGTATCTTCTTTTTATGTGTGAACCGGCACCTCGCCCGTCAGGACTCCTTTATTCTCGGCTTTGCTCTTCCCTTTATCTATTACTATGTGAATAGAGTGTTTAAATCCTCAAGAAGAAAAGCGGTTAAAAAGGTTGGGTCCACTCTCCTCTTTGGAGTCTTCTTTATTCCTTTTGAGATTAGCTTTTACTCCTCTGTTAATATCCTTACTTATCCCCTCACTCTTCTCTTTACGCCTTTCTTTACCCTCTTATCGTTTATGACGCTTCTTTGCTACTACCATGTTCCCATTTGCGGCTTGGTAAATCGGTATACGTCTTTTCTAAATAAGTTCACCGCTCTCTTTCTAAAGATTAATTATACGTTTTACACTCCAAGGCTTGGAGTGGGCCTAACTATTCTCTTTATAGCTTTATTTATGGTGGTGCTTTATTTTGTTGAAATTAAGCATAAGCCCATGATTAGTTTCTCCTCACTCTCTTTAGGAGTATTATGCCTTGGTATTATTCTTCCCGTTCAAAACGTAGTGACTAGCGAAGTGACCTTTATTAACGTTGGGCAAGGAGACGCCGCCCTAGTAAGGATTCATAATACCTCTATCTTAATAGATACAGGAGGCCTCTATAATAAGGATGTCGCCTCTGACATCCTGATACCCTTCCTTCATAGTAGGCAGATCTACTCTCTTGACTACGTCATGATCTCTCATGATGACTCCGATCATAATGGAGCCTTAGACTCCCTATGCGAAAACTTTACAGTGAGAAATGTGATAGATGAGACGAACGCTAGTTATGTCTTCCCGCTTGATATAAGCGGAGTGACCTTTACTAACTATAACACCGCTTACGCCTCCTATAGCGATGATAATGATCGCTCCCTCGTTATCGGCTTTAACCTAGGAGGGAAGGACTATCTCTTTATGGGGGACGCCACCACAACAATCGAAAATAGCATCATGAGTAGCTATAGCTATGTCCCCTGCGACATCTTAAAAGTGGGTCATCACGGCTCCTCTACGTCCACGAGCGATGAATTTATCGCCTATCTAGAGCCACAGACCGCGATTATTTCCTGCGGGGAGAATAATAGATACGGTCATCCAACCGATAAAGTTCTTTCTACTTTATCTTCTTACGGCGTTGAGATTAGGCGGACGGACCTAGAGGGCTCAATTAGATATCTCTCATTTTCTCTATGGTAATAAAAGGGTTATCGCCTTAAAATAAAGACATGTTTTATTTAGTCTATGGGCCCCAGCAGGCGAAGATCCGAACGAGAGAAAATAAGATAATTAAAGACGTTCTTGGAGAGAGAAGTGAATTTAATTTTATCCGCTTTGACGCGACTGCTACGCCAATTGGTGAGATTACCGATGAGTGCGACTTTCTCCCGCTTGGGTGCGATAAAAAGATTGTCTCGATTACTAACTGCTACTTTTTTACTAAGCCCCTTAAGACGCTTCGAAACGAAAAAGATCAAGACTGGGATAAATTTCTCGAGTATCTAGATAGACCAAGCGAAGGAACAGATATCATCTTCTCTCTTGTCACTAATAAACTAGACGAGAAAAACGATATCTATCAGCTCCTTCTTAAAAAAGGAGAGAATGAATTTAAAAAGATCGAGCAAACCGATCTCACTAGAGACGGGTTTATCGACTACGCTATTCATCTCTTTAATGATAGGCTAAACGCCTCTATTACCTCTGAGGCCGCGCGTGAACTTGTGGCCAGAAGCGGTAATGACCTCGATATGCTTTTTAATAACGCGGTCAAACTCAGCGCTTATACGGACCATGTGACATATGCGGATGTATGCCTACTCGTGACGAGACCGCTAGAGGAAAACTCCTTTCTTATCTTTAATAATCTCCTTAAAGGAAAGAACGGAGACGCTCTTAGCGTCTACCGTGACCTAAAGGTCACTAATACTGAGCCAGTGACCATTATCTCTCTTCTTGCGGGCCAGTTTAGAACGCTTAATGAGGTCTCTTATCTAGTAAGAGAAAAAAAGAGCGATGATGAGATCGCTCGTGAACTCTCTATTAATCCAGTGAGAGCAAAAATTCTTCGCGATAACGCGAGAAATATATCCCCTAAAAGGATAAATGAGATTCTTGACGATTTATATAACCTCGACGTTCAAATTAAAAGCGGCCTTGTCGACCGCTACTATGCTTTTGAATTATTCTTAGTTAACTTTAAAGCTTATTAATTACTCCGCTTCAGCTTTGCTAGCGCTAGTTTCATTTAAGCTATTAACAAGTTTTTGAAGAGATGATTTTTGACGGGCCACCGTATTGGATTTATAGACTCCGGCGTTATAGGACTTATCGATAATCCTAAAAGCGGCTTTAAGAAGCTCTTCGACATGCTCCGTGTCTTTTTTCTCCACTGCGACTCTCACTTTTTTAGAAGCGGTTCTCACTTGGGAGCGGTAAGAAGCATTTCTTTCTCTCGCTTTTTCGTTGGTCTTAATTCTCTCTTTACTCGATTTAATATTAGCCATTCTTGTTTCCTTCTAATTCAGTTATATAAATTATCAAAACGGGAGAGAAAAAGCAATAAAAAATATTTATGTTTTATTAAATATTTAATAAAATTTAGGTGAGGCAAGTTATGAGCACTAGTAATAAAAGGCTTCTCTATTTTGGCACCCCAAGCTATAGCGCTTCTCTTTTATCTTTTCTTATTAAGAAAGGCTATAACTTTGTCGGAGTGGTTACTCAGCCCGATAAAGAGGTTGGAAGAAAGAAAGTCTTGACCCCTTCCCCCGTTAAAGAGGTAGCCCTTGAGCATAGTATCCCTGTCTTTACCCCACTTAGACTAAGAAAAGAGTATGATTTTATAAATGAGCTTAATCCGGACGCGATAATCTGCTTCTCTTACGGCCAGATTATCCCTCAGGAAGTTCTTGATATTCCCGCGATAGGATGTCTAAATGTTCACGGCTCTATTTTACCAAAATATCGAGGGGCGTCCCCCCTTCAAGCGGTCCTTATCCATCGGGAAAAGGAGACCGGAGTGACCCTTATGGAGATGACTCGCGGTATGGACGAGGGCCCTATTTATGACTCACTATCCTTTCCAATTCCAGAAGATATAAATTATACGGATTTAATTCCCCTACTAGTGGAGGCCGCTAAATCAATTCTAGATAAAGACCTAGATGATTATCTTGATGGTAAACTAGTAAGCACGGAGCAGGACCCACTAGAGGCGACATACTGCTACCCCATTAAAAAAGAAGAAGAAAAACTTGATCTTTCTAAACCTAGCGAGGAGCTACTCGGCTATATCCACGGCCTAAGCGAAGAGCCGGGCGGTTATTTCCTCCTAAGCGATGAAAAACTAAAAGCATATAACGCTAGGCGTTATTCCTATGACAAAAAAGGTGAAGTAGGCGCGCTTACTCCTTCAAAAGATGGACTTATCCTAGAGTGCACTGACGGCGAGATTCTTTTAACTGATATCCAGCTTGAAGGGAAAAAGAGAATGAAAGCTACTGACTTTATAAACGGTCATCCCCATATAAAGGGGGAAAAACTTAGCTAGCTATGACCACTCATCTTACTCTCTCAGTCCATCAGCTTGTGGACTTTCTTTGCCGGACGGGGTCAATTGATGACCGCGTCTTTAATGAAAAGACGATGGAAGAAGGGAGTAGACTCCATCTTCTTAGAGAAAAACAAATTGGAAGATATTTCCTCACTGAATACTATCTAAAAGAAGACTTCTTTGTCTCGGAGATGACGATAACTCTCGAAGGAAGAGCGGACGGAATCATAAAGAGGGGAAACCACTTCATCATCGATGAAATTAAGTCCACAGTGAGCGATCTCGAGCAGTTTGAAGACGCCAATGAGGAGTGGCACCTTGCTCAGGCGAGATGCTACGCCTATATGTTTTCTAAAAAGAATAACCTAGAGAGTATTGGGGTAAATATTACCTATATCCAGCAAGGGAGTAGTAACTCCCTTACGAGAGAATATGAGTTTACTTATCACGAGCTAGAAACCTATATCTATAGCCTTCTTGATGAGTATCTCGAGTTTTATCAAATTATTGAAAAAAATAATGAGCTAAGACTTCGCTCTATTGATAGTCTTAAGTTTCCCTATGATCATCTAAGAAAAGGGCAAGCGGAGCTAGTAAGAGAAGTCTATGAGACCGCATCTAAAGGCGGGCGGCTTTATAGCGAGGCCCCAACGGGCATCGGAAAAACCGTCGCGACGCTATATCCATATATCCTCTCCACTAGAGAAGAAGATAATAAGATTTATTATCTTACCGCCAAAAATAGCGGTAAACTCGCCGCTCTCTCAACGATTAAAGAGCTAAAAAAGAAAGGGCTTAGATGTAAGTCGATAGTGATAACCGCTAAGGAAAAAGTGTGCTTCACTAAAGGCGCGAGCTGTAACCCTGATGAATGCCCTTTTGCGAAAAACTATTACTCTAAAGTAAAAGAGGCTTTGACCCTCGCTCTATTAAACGAAGATATCTATGACTATGACTATCTCGTCGATATCGCTAAAACATATGGGCTCTGTCCATTTGAGTTCTCCCTTGACCTAGCGGATTACTCGGATATCGTGATCTGCGACTATAACTATATCTATGACCCTCTCTCTCATTTTAAAAGCCTTGATGAAGGAACTTGTCACGGCCTAGTTCTCGTAGACGAGGCCCATAATCTCGTCGAACGTAGTAAGGAAATGTATTCCGCCTCCATTTATGAGAATACTCTTATTAAGTGCCTAGAGGGGTATAAATACTATAAGCCTGCGGTCAAAAGACTCGTCACTAGAGTGAGAAAACTATACACCACACTTACAGATACCTATAAAGACGAAGAGGAGTATGTATCTTTTTCTAATTTCGACTATATCTATAGCGAGCTTGATAAATTTGTCAGTGCCTATCAAAAGATAAGTAAAGACACTCCTAAAGATATAAAAAAAGAAGTGAAAGAGTTATATCTTGAGATCTATCACTTCATGAGAATCTATGAGATTACTTTAAATAGTAGTGATACCCGCTACTTCTTTAGGTTCACTCCAAGTCTAGAGATCTCTATTTATCACCTTGACCCTTCCTCTTATATCAAAGAGAGTAACTCCCTTTTTAAAGCGGTCACCATGTTTAGCGCTACCCTCTCTCCTCATGATTACTATCTAAAGCTATTAGGAGGGAACAAAGATGATAAGTTTCTCTCTCTTCCCTCTCCCTTTAGTAGCGATAACTTTAAGGTTATGATCGCCTCTAACGTCTCTATTAGATATAGAAATAGAGAGGCCTCCTATCAGAAAGTAACTGAATATATAAAAGCCTTTGTCTCCGGTAAAGTTGGTAACTACTTTATCTATTTCCCTAGCTATGAATATCTTTTTAATATCCTTCCCCTATGGAATAGCGAGGAGTATGATACCTACGTTCAGGATAAAGATATGAAGGAGGAAGATAAGAATCTATTCTTATCTCGATTTAGCGAGAGCCCCAAAAAAACGACGATTGGCTTTCTGGTAATCGGCTCTATCTTTTCAGAAGGAATTGACCTTGCTTATGACCGCCTTATTGGCGTATGCGTTGTCGGAGTGGGTCTCCCCTCTCTTAACTATGAGTCTAATCTCATAAGAAATCACTACGATGAACTCGGTCTAGATGGGTATGAATACGCCTATAAAAATCCAGGGATCAATAAAGTAATGCAGGCTATGGGAAGAGTGATAAGAAGCGAGAGTGAAAGGGGAGTGGGCCTCCTTATTGATGATAGGTATAATAAAGACTATCGGGAAATAATAAGCGATACCTATCCTAATCACGTCTCGGTATATTCCCCTAAAATGGTGGAGTCAATCGTCACTGATTTCTTTAAAAAGGAGAGTGAGTAAAGACTTTATAGGCTCTTTTCCTTATAATACTAGTTATGGCATACGATAAAGATAAAATCCGAAACTTCTCAATTGTCGCGCATATCGACCACGGAAAATCTACCTTGGCCGATAGAATCTTAGAGCAGACGGGCGCAGTGGCCCCTCGAGATATGAAAGAGCAGATACTCGACAGTATGGACCTAGAAAGAGAAAGAGGGATAACGATTAAGCTTAACGCGGTTACTCTTTCCTATAAAGCGGACGATGGGGAAACCTATATATTTAACCTTATTGACACTCCAGGGCATGTCGACTTTTCTTATGAAG
>JAJQAM010000005.1 GCA_021203805.1 Coprobacillus sp. | reverse complement strand
GAGCGTCCGCGGGCGGTTCCCCATGTTTCGAAGAGCCTGAAGGTCGAGACTTCGGGGCGTATGCCACGTTTACGAAGTTTTGCGCCGACTGCGAAGCAGAACTGGAGCTGCTTGTAAATTCTTGCGTAGGCTCGTCCCATGCGGACGTATCCATCAAAGATTGCTGAAGATGTTGCCCCAGTACCCTTGACACTTGTGATGCGCATCCCTCGTCCGTTAGACAGTTCTTCGTCGCCAGCAACACGTACATCTAAGCAGACGTAGTGGACATTCCCGCAAGCGTCGGCGAGTTCGTCTATTGCTTTAGAGAGCGTGCCTGCACGCAATTCGGGGCGAGAGATGTATCGAGCTCCTTTTATTCGTGTGCCGATTGGCGCGAGGCGGAAAATCTCTCCAGCGCCGAGAACTTTGAGGTTGTAGTGAAAGTTTAGTTTTGAGAACAGCTTGCCGTTTGAGACAGCCACATCGTCTGCCCAAATTAGTTCTTCGAGTTTCCGTTCGCCATCGCCTTTGACGCTGACGAAGTCTTTTTGAATAACGGACTGAATTCGTCCTTCTTTGGCACCAGGGAGGCGAGACCACACGACTTCGTATTCGTTCCCTTCGACGTATTCTTGAGCGATGGCATCGTCATGATTTGCCTCGAGCCATGACTTCAGGTGTTCGGCTGAGCGCACGATGCAGACACCGATTCCACCGTCGCCAATTTCGGGCTTCAGCACACATGGGAAGCTGATTTTTTCCTGCTTTAAGATTTTGAGGGTGTTTTCCCATCGGATGCCCAAGTCTTTTTCGGCTGGAACAAAAACTGTTCGGACACCGACATCACTGTTCCTTAGAAAATTTCTGTAGGGTTCCAGCTTTGAGCCACCAGGAAATCCTCCAAGTTTCCCGAGTCCCGTCGATGCAAGCGTGAACAGGGTGAACGAGCGATAGCGGAGTGATAGCCACAGGTACTGGGCTGCCACGGGGATGCACAGGATGAAGTGTGGCCAAAATTCGTGACGTGTGATTTGTCGGCGCGTCATCACGTGTCGCCTACGTCCGCGCCACGTGAAGGCTGGGAAGATATAGTGTGTTGCGAGGTATAGAGCAACGATTGCACCGATGACGATCCATGCTGCGGCGTGGTGCCACTCTTTGAACTGTTCTATGACTCCTGCACCAACTTTTTCAGCGATTAGGATGAGAGGTGGCGTCCACAAGGCTGCGGCGACGAAAAACAGGATGAAGAGTTTGTGCCAGTTTAGTTTCATTATTCCTGCGGCGATGAAAGTGGGGACTCGCGAGCCTGGGATAAAGCGCGACGAAACTATGATTGCGAGACCTCTGGGGTTTTTGGAAAAGCGCTCAGACATTTCGTCGATTTGTTGCTCAGAAACAAACCATTTTAGTGGAGGTTTGCGCAGAATGGGGCGTCCGAGGCAGCGCCCGATCATGTAGAGTGAGAGGTCTCCGATGAAAATTCCGAGAAGGCACGCGAGAGTTGCGGGAAAAAAGTCAACGAGTCCTTGGGCAACAAGAAGTCCTGTCGCAAGGCAAGTTGGATCTTCGGCGACGAATGTGCAGGCAAAGATTATGACCATGAGGACGACGACTCGTGCGCCGTTAGCAGGGACGACTGGAGGATAGACCAGTTCGACCTCGTCGGCAGTCCTCGACATTTCTTGGTATTTGCTGGGGACGGAAATGCGCGTGAGGAAGAGTGCGTAATCGAAAGAGAGTTTTAGTTTTTCGGGATCTTTTAAGAAGACGCTATGCCCGCCAGGAATGAAGAGCGTCTCTGCCTGAGGTGCGAGTTCCTTTGTATATTCGGCGGACTCGATAGAGGAGAGCCAGTCATTTTCCCCGTGAGCAAGGAAAATGGGTTTGTTCCATTCGCGAATATATTTCTTTATGTCGCTGATATCAGAGTCCCAAAGCACTCTCGTGCAGGCTTTATTCACGTTTCTGCTATCGAGGAGTCCAAAGTGTGGGACAACGTCTTCTACAATTTTGAAAAATCCGAGACAAAAGGTGTAAACGATTTTATTTACAATGTGATTACCGAGGAGCTCGAATTCCTGCGCGCCGAGAGACGAAACGAGCGCGAGGGAATGGACGCGTTCGGGTTGCTGGTGGGACATGAAAATTGCTACTCCACCTCCGCTACCAAAACCTAAGACGTTTGCGTTTCGGACTTTCAGAACGTCCAAAAGTGAGAAGAGAGTTCCCGCAGTAGCTTCTACAGAATAGTCCTCGACATCTCGGCAACTCGCCCCTGCTCCAGGTAAGTCAGGAACAATGACGCGTTGAACTCCATGTGCCACAAGCTCCCGAGCAAGAGGATAGAGTGAGGAGCCGTCGCGCCCCAGGCCGTGAATGAGCAACACTGGTGGAATAGGGTCTGTCGGGACTTCTGCCGAAGAGGTCTCTGAAGGTTTGTCAGAAGTAAATTCGGCGTAAGCAATTTTGACGGGATCGGGTTCTTCGACAAGATTAGAGACGTAAACACCACTCACTCGAGCCTTGCTTCGCTTTATGTTTTTGCTTGAGACGTTGTGCGAGAGTGATTCCTCAAAGACGGTATCGACATCGAAGCTTTTTACGAGGGCGACGCGCTGAATTGGTGAAGGCTCTGGCTGCACGGGCACTATGCAACGGAATCCGTGAGAGGCAAGGATCAGAGCGACGAGGATAAAAATCACTCGCCAGCGCATTGGCAGACGTTGCCAAAAATTTTTCTCTGCAATGGTCTTCTTCGGCATGGAAATCCGAATAGGAAAATATTGTTACAAAGTTAGCCTGTTTTTGAATGCACTGGAACGGAAAAATGCTGTATTAGCGATAGTGGAACCAGATGGTTGTCGATTGTTCGTCGCCGAAGCGTTCGATCATCTCCGGTCCCCATTCTTCATAGGGAGCACGCGATTCTATGGCGTCCTGACAGGCATAGACGGCGATTTCTGGTGCGCTTGCTTGGAGGATTTCTACTGACCTTATCGTGCCGTCTGAACCGAGAGAAAATCGAACACCAACAACACCTCGCGCGTGGACTTCACTTCTTTGACAGGTGACATACCATGCTGCCTGGATTGCTTCGAGCATTCTCTGAGTATATTCACCGAATTCGCTGTATTGGGCATCGAGGGCAACCACACCTATTTCGTTTGTCGCCGTGTTCGATTTCATGGTGAGAGTCTTCAGCCCAGGAGGTGGGGTGGGCGCGGTTCGTGGCTGGGGGTCTGGTATGCC
>JAJQAM010000064.1:592-3300 GCA_021203805.1 Coprobacillus sp. | reverse complement strand
TGGAAAGGAAATTTTCATTTGACTTGGAAAGGAAATTTTCATTTGACTTGGAAAGGAAATTTTCGGGTTACTTGGAAAGGAAATTTTTATATGATCTGTTGATGTGATCAATCCTTTGTGGCGAGTAAAAATAGGAGATGCATTGGGTCATCTAATTCTGTATAATGGAGGTAATTTCATAAACAGGAGGTGGCTTAATGCTAACACACACTGTCATGCGAGAGATTCAAAGTCTTAGGCAACAAGGCTACTCAAAATCGGATGTTATCCATTATTTTGAGGCAAACAACCGCAAGGCGCCAAGCGGTCCGACATTGGACAAGTATTACAACATGCCAGATGTCCCAGACAACCCCACAAAGAATTACGCAAAACAAATGGCTTTTGACGTATTCCCCTTCCGTGAGGAAATTATTTCCATATTACAAGCAAACCCCAAAGGGAAAGTTTGCATCTCTTCCATCTACGATGTTCTGGAAGACAAGTTTTGTAGTGAGGATTCAAATCCTTGCTATAAAATGCCGGGGTCTCAAAGAGCCCTGCGCAACTTCGTGAGATATCTTGAGGCTAGCGGTGCAATCGTTTGGCCGGAGAAATCGCACCGTATTTACTCTCTTGTAGACGAAGATCGTCGAGGATATCAAATACAGATAGACTTTGGAGAAAAAGACTACAGCAAAACTGAAAAGGTTTTTTTCATGTGTCTTCTGTTGCGTTACAGCCGACTGATGTGCGTTTACATCCAGGATCACAGATTTACGTCTGAGGAAGCCTGTAACGCGATATACCGCTGTTTTCAGCGTATTGGTGGCCGTCCGGTAGAACTTGTCATAGACCAAGATTCTGTCTTCATTGCTCATGAAGAAAATGGAGAGTGTAAATACACTGAGGCCTTTGGCAACTTTGTCAACGAACAACAGCTCCAGCTCCGTGTTTGCAACAAAGCAGATCCAGAAACTAAAGGGGCCATCGAGGCCGGCGTTGCATATTGCAAAAAAAGTTTTTTCAGCGCCAGACCGTATGTCCCCATTCAGGATTTCAGAGAGCAACTTTCCAGGTGGGTGGAAAGAGCGAATAACCGTATCCACGGTTCAACATGCAGAATCCCCCTGTATGTGTTTGAGACGGAAGAAAAGGATGCCCTGCGGCCGCTGCTTCCCTCCGTGTTTGAGACAACACCGAGCAGCTTTCATACCACTAAGGTTGGTTCCACTCCTTACATAACGTATAAGTCATGTAGGTACTCTTTGCCGCGTGATTGTGCGTTTAAAACCGTACACTTCAAAGTGATAGGGGACAAGATGCACATATACGATGAGAACTATAACTTCTTGTTCACTCACAGCATCAGTGAGTGCGCCGGAAAAATAGTTCAGGCTCCCGAGCATAAAAAGCCAGAGGCCACAAGCTGGAAAAAAACAGCGGAAAGACTTCGTGAGAATTGGCCCTGCAACTGCTTGCAGGAATTCATTAACGGGGTTCACGAAGCATATCCACGTCATATTGGCAAACAGTTGCAAGCAATCGAGAGTTTGCTGAAATCGGAAAAGCCGGACGTGAATCTTGTAGCATTAACTCTTGACGAGTGTTGCAGTCAAAAAAAGTTTAGCGAATCAGCATTCAAGGCTTTTCTCACTCGCATTAAAGCTGAGAGAATGGCGGATTTGAGTATCTATGCGGGGTCAGCCAACAGCAAACCTGTTCAACTGCAGGATAAGTCCTTCTACGAAAAGGCCGTAAAAAGCCGCACTGTAAAGAAGGAGGACGACGTATGAACAAGGAAATAAAGAACACCATTGGCACAAACAGGATTCCCATACAGCGTCTCACAGCTTTATTGGATACGTTCGGGCTCAAACATATCTCCCGTCAAATAGCGGATTTGTTGGAAGAGGCCGACCTAAACAATCTTTCAACCCGTGAGTTTCTTCTCAATGCCCTGGAAACAGAGATCAAGGGAAGAAATGAGCGGCGTCGTACGAGGAATTACGCGGGAGCCCATTTCCCGCCAAACGTAAAACGTCTGGAGGAATTTGACCCGAGTGAACTGGAATCAGGCATCACGGCAACCCAAATTGCCAACCTCAAGGAGCTCTCCTGGTTGGACAATCACGGTAATTTGTTTTTTTCCGGGCCTCCGGGTCTCGGGAAAACAATGATTGCGTGTGGTCTGGGGTTGCACGCGATAGACTGCGGGTACACCGTTTGTTTTGAGAAGATGTCAAACCTGATACGGATACTGGATACTACGGAAATAGAGAGGAAATCGGATTTTCGTTATCGCAACATTCGCAGGGCACAACTCCTCATAATAGATGAGATAGGTTATACGCCCATCAATCGCAATCAGGCAAACAAGTTCTTCACACTCATCAGTGACATGTATGAGACGAGTTCCATCATCTTCACCACAAACAAGGAGATTGTGGACTGGACAGAGATGATAGGAGATCCGGTTCTCACCACCGCACTCTTAGACAGGATTTTGCATCATGCGATGTGTTTTTCTCTAAGAGGTGAATCGTACAGAATCAAACACCCGGAAGTTTTTGCAACAGCTAATCAGGACTGAGTGACTCCATACGAAAGGGTTGTCGAATTAGAGGCGCGCGCCATTGGCGCGCGTTGAATTTTTATGCGAATTGTGACTGCAGGCTCTTCCCCTAGGGGAAGATACCAGATGCCCCCACGAGACAAGCTCAGCGGTC
>JAJQAM010000064.1:0-492 GCA_021203805.1 Coprobacillus sp. | reverse complement strand
ACATCGGCAACCAGGCCGGGATGCCCGCGGCCATCCCCCTAGGGGGATGCATCCCATATAGATGACCGCTGCCCGACTCTGTGCATAATCCAACTTCCTCCGTATACAGAGTGATGAAGCCGTGCCGGCTCTTCCCCTAGGGGAAGATACCAGATGCCCCCACGAGACAAGCTCAGCGGTCTAATTCAGTCACATCGGCAACCAGGCCGGGATGCCCGCGGCCATCCCCCTAGGGGGATGCATCCCCAACAGACGACCACTGCCCGGCTCTGTGCATAACCCAACATCCTCCGCGTATGGAGTGATGGCATTTATACGCACATGAGTAAAATTTCCTTTCCAGCCACTTTAAAAATTTGCCTTCCAACTGATTTTAAAATTTGCTTTCCAAGACAATTAAAAATTTGCTTTCCAACAGCATTTAAAATTTGCTTTCCAACACTTTTAAAAATTTTTTTTCCAAAACTTCTAAAAATTTGCTTGCCATTTACA
>JAJQAM010000039.1 GCA_021203805.1 Coprobacillus sp. | reverse complement strand
TTCTTACATGTTTACTTACATGTTTTTATAGGAAGATATGAAAGAAAAAGAACCCAAAGGGTTCTTTTACTCTTTTTTCTCTTCTTTATCTTCGCCGCAGCAACACTCTCGCTGCTTTTCTTTCTTCTTTTCTTCCTTTTTGCGCTGCCTACGAAGTGAACGAAGAATCTGTTTTTGATGAGACGCGGCGGAGCAGTTAGCGCATTCTGCGTTTTGCCCTCTCCTTCTTGGTCTTACAAAGTAGAAGTAAATAATTACCGCGAGGATAATGATAATAACAATTAAGATAATGATATCCGCTGCTGACATATTTTACTCCCTAAAAGAACATTCCTATTAGGCCAATAATAGAGGCCAGTACCCAGGCTAGGCCTGTCTGAAAGCCTATGGCTTTCCACATCTGACGAGTGGAGCCAAACTCCTTACGCATTGCGCTAATTGCGCCAAAGCAAGGAGCGGAGAAACAGGTAAAGGTCATATAAGCAAAAGCACTCCAGCCGTTAAAGAAGCCAAAGAGACTACTTTCAAAGATGGCGGCCCCTTCTTCGCTTACTCCCGCAATGACGGCCATGGAGGAGATAACTTGCTCCTTAGCTACTAAGCCTTGAATCGCGCTGACAGAAGCGGCCCAAGATAAGTTTCCACCAAGCATTGGATAGAATATCCAAGATATCGCTCTTCCAATATTAGCAAGAAGACTATCATCAATCACATACATCACTCCATCGATGTAGTGGAAGTCCCAGGTAAAGGAAGCAAGAAACCACACGACAATAGAGCAGAGTAAGATAATAGTGCCCGCTCTTTTAATAAAAGCCCAAGTCTTATCAAAGACATCACGAGCCATATATCTACCATTAGGGGCTCTCCAAGCGGGGAGCTCGCTTATAAACGCAGATCCCGTGCTTGAGTATCCCTTCATAAAGAACTTAGATAAAATCCAGGCGCTTAAGATAATGACTACGATTGCAAATAGATACATTGTAAGGGTCATTAGCCACGCAATTGAGGAAGGGAAGAAAACACCCGCAAAGAGTGAGATAACAGGTAGTTTAGCGCTACAGGGCATAAAAGGAGTAAGCATAATCGTAAGATTACGCTCCCTCTCATCTTCAATAGACCGAGCGCTCATAACCGCAGGAACACTACATCCTGTTCCGACGATAAAGGGGATAAGAGACTTCCCGTTAAGACCAATCTTATGGAATAGCCTATCGAGAAGGAAAGCAATTCGAGACATGTAGCCGGTGCACTCGAGGATAGAGAGACATAAGAATAAGATAATAAGTTGAGGAACAAAGTTCAGTATCGCACTGACACCGGCTATCATACCATCGGCTACAAGAGACTGGCTCCACGCTGAGGCTCCAACTGAGCCTAAAGCGTCCGCTAGCCAAGGGCCAAGCCCTGTAAACTCCCACTCCATCTCCCAGGTAGCGCCAAAGAAATTAAACTCAATTCCTTCGCACCCATTAAAGAGGGCATCTACTAGATCCACTGTTAGAGTGCCAACCACTCCAACCGCTAAGATATAGATAACCGCCATTATAACGATGAAGAGCGGGATAGCGGCCCATTTATTTAAAAAGACTTTATCGAGTTTATCAGAGACCACGCTGCGCTTCTCTTTTTGGATAGCGATTGTGTCTCCCTTAACAGAGGCAATCCAGTCATATCTTAGTGAGGCGATAAGCTGCTCACTATCAGTGTCATATTTTGTCTCCATTTCTTTGATATCGTTTTCGATATCTTCATTAACATATTTATCAGCGTAGCCAGGATCTCGCTCAATAATCTTAATCGCTTCAAAACGGGAATCGAGAGCAAGGCGCTTAGTGACGCTTTCAACGAGAGCTTCAAAATCAGATGGGAAGATCTTTTGGTGCGTATTTTCTTTATACGTATGCTTCTCTAGCATCTCTATAAGCTCGGGAACACCCGCTTTTGTCTTCGCGGAGATAGAGATAACAGAGCATCCTGTTTCTTCGCTTAGCCTAGCGGTGTTAATACTAATTCCTTCTCTCTCGATGATATCGCTCATATTTAAAGCGAGAATAACATCTGTTCCAGTCTCTAAGAGCTGACTGGCTAGATAAAGACTTCTTTCAATACAGGTGGAATCAATAATATCGATAATGACATCAGGTTTCTCATCCATAACAAAATGACGAGAGACCTCCTCTTCCTGAGTGTATGGGGAAAGGGAATAGATACCAGGAAGGTCCACGACAACGATATCTGTGCCTTTGATGTGACCTTCTTTACGTTCCATAGTCACACCAGGCCAGTTACCAACCTTTTGATTAGCCCCTGTAAGAGCGTTAAAGAGAGTGGTCTTCCCGCTGTTTTGGTTACCCACTAGACCCACAATCATTCGTCGATAACCTCCACTTCTATTTCCTTCATATCCGCTTTGCGGATACAAAGCTCATAGTCTCTTAGCTCAATATCAATAGGATCTCCAAGAGGGGAGATCTTCTTAATATGAATAACAACGCCTTTTGTTATTCCCATATCTAAAAGTCTTCTTCTTAGGGCTTTGTTCTCGTTGTTCATAGAGACAACGCGACCGCTTTGACCCTTCTTAAGATCACTTAATTTACAGGTTTTAATTTCGCTTTCTTTTGCCATAGCGTTTAGTAGTATACAAAAATATAAAAATTAATTACAAACGATATGCTCAACTTTTTAGAATTATTTAAACTAACTATCTTAGAAAAAAACGAAAAAGAACGAAATGAACGAATAAAAAAACGCAAATTATAGAAAAACCACCATTTCTGGTGGTCGTTTTCTATAGTAATTAATTAGATTAATAATCTAGATGATAACTAGATAAATAGATATCGATGGCTTCCTTTTCGGTGAGGTCATGGTAGCCCCCGCCTCTTTCCACAGTCTTAGCAATCATAGCGCACTCTTCTTCACTTGTTATTCCTAGCTCTTTAATTGATATCGCCATCTCGTTATCTAAGATATATTTCTTAAGAGCGTCGATTCCTTTTAGGGCTATCTCTTCATCGCTTCCTACGGGGTCCACACCGAAGACATTAATAGCGAATCTCTTAAACTTAGGAATGTTATATTTATAGATAAGCTTATAGTAAGGAATAGAGAGAGCGCTTAGTCCCATGCCGTGCGTCGCGTCTGTATACGCACTGAGCTGATGCTCTAAAGCGTGAACCTGCCAGTCTCCTTCTTTTGAGAGGCCGCACACTCTATTAAGAGCAAGAGACGCGCACCACATGAGATTACCTCTAGCATCATAATCCTCTGGATTAGCGTTTGCCTTATAGGTATTTTCAATAACGCATTTCATAAGGC
>JAJQAM010000016.1 GCA_021203805.1 Coprobacillus sp. | reverse complement strand
TCGGGACGTAGCACAGCTTGGTAGTGCGCTTGATTCGGGTTCAAGAGGTCATGAGTTCAAATCTCATCGTTCCGACCATTATTTACTCAAAAAGGACGCCTGTTCTGGCGCCCTTTTCTCACATTTCAGGAGGATTTATTTTAGTAAAACAATATCAATCGGTTTAACTTCTTCTTTGAAGGTTTCTATAAATTCCTGTATTTCTTCACTTGATTTACCTGAGCATGTGATATGAGTTCTAAGACATTTTTGTCCTTCATGCTCGGTAAAACTAGAAGATAGGTCTTTATACTGAATATGGTATTTCTCTAGATACTCGAGTAGCTGCGATAAGACCGGCGACTCTAAATTAGAGAGCACCACAATATGAGCATTCTTCTTATTAGCCCAGACGTCCACTTTAGCAAAGACAACTAGAACTATCCAAGCGATAATAGTCACGATAATAGCGATGACAAACCATCCCGCTCCGCAGCATAGACCAATGGCGGTTACAAGCCATATCGTCGCGCTTGTGGTAAGTCCTTTAACTGTAGACCCATTTTTAATGATGCAGCCCGCTCCAATAAAGCCGGCTCCTGCCACACCGGCAGCGGCAAGTCTCATCGGATCTCTTGTGCCCGAAGCATTAGATGAACTTAACCCATAAATTGAGATAATCATGATTAGAGCAGTGGCAAGAGAGATTAGAACATGTGTTCTAAATCCAGCGGCGTGTCCGTTTAATTCTCTTTGTAGTCCAATAACGCCGCCTAAAATTGTCGCTAATAGTAGCGAGATGATAACAAGGAGCAAATTGCCCCACCAACCAAGGCCGTTAAAGAAATCGACGATTATACCATCTAATGTTTCATATCCCATAGTGCATTTATTATAGCATTCATAAATAAAATTTCAACCCACAATCGAGACATAATATAAATAATATTTATATAATTCTCGTTTTTAGATATAATAAAAAACTGATATGAGCGATTCCACATTAATACTTGAAGAACCAGTTGATCGTAAGCCAAAGGTGAAAGCCTTTGATAAGCGTGTTCACGAAATTGATTTTCTTAGGGGAATTTGTATTCTCTTAGTTGTTTTTGATCATATTATGTATGATCTTTATGCCTATAAAAGCATGGACTTTGCCACATGGTATTGGCACTGGACCGCGAGGGAAGTCTTTAGAGAATTTGTTTTATTTGTCTTCTGCTTTTTAAGCGGAATCTCGACAACCTTCTCGAGAAATAACTGGAGAAGAGCCTGCGAGTTACTTCTCATAATGGGTCTTATCCTCTTTGTCACTAATATTGGAACGGCCTGGGGTATCTTTGGAAATATCTCTATTGAGTTTAACGTTATCGGAGTTCTGGGGGTAAGCACCCTGCTGTATGCTTTCTTTGAAAAGAAGAGCTGGAGAGCCCTCCTTGGAGTGCTTTTAATCTGTGTTCTTTTTACTAATATTGCCCTTCCAATGCTCTATGATGCTTTTGGTGGATACGGCGGAGCCTATGTTCCTTTCCTTTGGGCGAATAAGAACTACGGTGATTATATGCCGCTATTCCCATATATTATCTGGTTTTTTGCGGGAGCGATATTTGCTCGATTCTACTATCAAAATAAACAGTCATTACTAAAACATAAATTCTTCTGGGAGAGACCAATCTGCTTTATTGGTCGTCATACCCTCATCATTTATATTTGTCATCAGATTATTTTGACTCCACTCTTTTACTTCATTTAAGGAGCATAGTTATGCTTGAAGGACTATCTCTTTATGAAGCCTATCTTGTCGGGACAAAACGTAATCCCGAGGCCACTGCCATTTACTATGAAGGTAAAAGGATCTCTTTTAGTGAACTTGATAAACTTATTTGCTACTACGCCGCTATCCTTAAAAATAATCTTGGCATTAAAAAAGGCGATGTTGTTTTAGTGGCTCAGCCTAATATACCCACTTCAATCATTCTTTTATATGCCATAAATAAAATTGGAGCGGTCTCCTGCCTTATGCATCCTCTTTCTCCATTTTCTCAGATGAAGGAAGTCATGGATAAAGTAGACGCTAAATACGCCTTCCTCTTTGAGCAAAGAATTGCAGATGATCCCGAGTCATATAAAGATATTTCAGATAAGATATTTGTCTCCCGAGTAGAGGACTATCTCCCATTTTTTAAAAAGCTTGGTTATCACCTCTTTCTCAACAATAAAACGAGAAGAAAACTTAAAAAACATGGAGATTTTAAAGGTTTTACTTACTTAAAACATTTAAAACCAGTGAGTGAAACTGCTAATACTGAAACCGGCTGGGCGGATGAAATGGCGATTATTTTACTCAGCGGCTCCACCACGGGAGAACCTAAAACAATCTGTCTTAGTAACACTAATTTTAACTTCCTTGCGGAGCAGGCTCCTCATCACTTATGTGTCGATAATTTATGGGAGCATAAAAATGAAGGAATGCTCTCTGTTCTTCCTTCATTCCATGGATTTGGTCTTCTTTGGACAATCCACGCTCCTCTCTGCATAGGCTTTGCCTCGGTTCAAATTCCTAAGTTTTCTCCAAAAGCGGTCACCAAAGCCCTTCATCATTTCCCGCTTCTTGCTATGGCCGGGGTTCCTAATATGTATCAAAGACTAGTGGACTATAAACCCTTTAGTAAGTGTAAGAATTTAAAATACTGCCATGTCGCTTGGTGCGGTGGTGATTCTCTTCCCCCTAATCTCACCGAGAAGTTTGAAGACATTCTTCATAAGAATGGCTCTTTAGATGGAAGACTATTTGAAGGATACGGTCTTACCGAAGCGGTTACTGCGACGATTCTTAACACGCACGAGCTTAACTGCCCTGGATCTATTGGTCATCCAGGCCCTGATATTGAAGTGAAGATTGTCGATGATAATCATAATGAAGTTCCCATTGGGGAAGTTGGAGAGCTCGCTCAAAGGTGTAAAGCCACCATGCTAGGCTATTATCATGATGAAAAAGCCACTAAAGAAGCGATTGATGAAGATGGATGGCTCTATACCGGCGATCTATGCTATATGAATGAAGATGGCTTTGTCTTCTTTAAGCAGAGAAAGAAAAGAGTCGTAAAGGTCAATGGAGTAGCGGTCTTCCCTAGTGAAGTTGAAAAATATATTGAGTCGATTCCAGGGGTTAAGGAAGCCAGCTGCGTTTCTGTTCCCTTTAGTAAAACCGGACATGCTTTGAAAGCCTTTGTGGTAGCAAACGCTCATAACGAAGATGAACTTAGAAAAGTAATTATGGAAAGCTGTCAAAAGAATTTAATTAGATATTCTGTTCCTGTGGAAATAGAGTTTAGAAAATCACTTCCTCATACGATGATTGGGAAGGTTGATTTTAAGGTCCTGCAACAGGAAGAGAATGAAAAAAGAGGAATAAAAGAGTAAT
>JAJQAM010000067.1 GCA_021203805.1 Coprobacillus sp. | reverse complement strand
TTCAGCAAAGTTTCAACCGCCGGATCAGTCTCATCATATTTACCCGTAGCGACCCATTTGTCATATCGTTTCTGAAGCGCGTCATACTCCTATTTGTCAAGATCTGCACCCCAGAACTCAATCATACTGTCTGGCACTTCAGGTTCTGGCTCAGGCTCTGGCTACTTCCCTCTGGCCTACAATTTTGCTATTGCCTTAGCCTTTTCCTCAGCCGCGATCTCTTCCTCCAACGTATCGTCATATGTCTTGTATGCGTATTTACCTGCGCTTCGATTCGTTACAGCAATATAATCCGTCATACGGTTCATAGCGTTAGCCGGAGAAACATCAATCCTATGATAAATCGCTTCTGACCAGTAAATGTCAGTCTTCTCACATACCCTGCGGATTGCATCCATGTCATCAATATCACACCCGTCGCGATAATGGGTATACAACTAATTTAAACAACGGAAGCACCACGAGAGATAATAATTATTTCCGGCATACAACGACGACTGACTAGCCGGAAAATTATGCTTTTGAACCTTAAATACATTGCCGCACCGATTGCATCGATATAATACTTTTGCCTCATCCTATTTTTGTTTCGACTTTGCGGATGAAGTATTGCCCTTAGGCGTCATCGATTTCATCATCAAAAGTCTCCCCACTTTCAATACGAGTTACCCCGGTTGAAAGCATCTGATTAAATGCTAAACTCGGACGAAATTTTATTTTTAAATGATCCTAAACATGCTTAGTTTCACCCGTTATCGGATTTGTCCAATCGCGAGCGTGCAAATGTTTAGGCATAAATTTTCCAAATCCAGTAATCGAAACTGTCTCATCCTCTATTATAGCCTCCGCAATCACATACGGAAATGCCTCCAGCACTATATCGATGTCACCCAAATAATATCTTTTCCCAGTCATCCTATATATCATATTGGCCATGCGGCCATCTAATTCTCTTTTCGTCATAACTCATTTAACTCCTTTGTTTCATGCGCTATAATTTTCCCATCTCGGAAATATTGGGCGAATGTCTCGTCTTTATCGCGATCATCATATGTCGATACCATATCGATCGACTACCAACCACTAAGATCAGTAACAACACCCTCTGGGATACCAGCCCTCAACAAATAACTTGTCCAGTAATGACGCGCAGAGTGCCAGTAAAACGGCTTGCCCAAAATCTTTGTAATGGTCTTCGCCCAATAATTAAGAGCCTCCTCACTTGTGACCTATACCCTTCCATTATCTTTCTGCATCACAAATAAATCGTCGGACTAGATCCCCAGGCGATCCCGCTCCATCATCCACAGGTCAAAATATGGCTTAAACGATTCTACCAAAACGTACTTGTTAATATATTTACCGCCACTTCGACCCTTCGTCTTAATTGGCGGCGTTTTATACAACGACCCGTAAATAATATTCTCCTCTGTAAAAAAGCTCACCTTGAACCGCAACAATTCAGTTTTCCTTGCGCCGCACGATATAGCGAGTGCGAATATACACGCAATCTGGTAACGCTGCTCGTCCACCAATGTCTTTAAAACGCGCTGCACTTCATCCATAGTAAGCACAGTCTTTTCATAGACCGGAACGATCGACGGTGATTCAATTTTGTTAATTACTGGTACGAAGTTTGGAAACTAGTCATCACAAACATTGGCAATGTAATTAGAAAAAGATGACAGTGCGCCTTTGATCCTACGGATTCTAGTCGGAGAATTATGGTTATCATTGATTAACCAATTTTGAAACGCAATCACATCTCGCTTCTTTAAATCCGTAAACAACTTGTTGTTGTTCTTTTTCAGATTCCAGCAAAAGAAGATTTCAATATCGTTTCTATACCCCTCAATTGTCCTCTCACTACGCTTAACTGACTACATATAAGCGCAGAACCCATCCAGTAAGATCATGTTCTACGGATTAATCTTCGCTTTGAGTTCGGGACTGGTTATAGAGTTTTGTATTTTAGTTCTAGGCACCACATCACTTCCCTCACAATTGTACCATTCTAGTATGATCCTGAATAATATCGCCATCCTTGTCATGGCACAAATACAAATAACCCTCTTGACCAGAAATTATTAACTTACCATCTGCGTAATCCAGTTTTGACAAATCACAGCAGCACCCCTGTTCAAACATTGAAATGCCGCCCTGAATATAACTACCCATTTTATGAGTATGCCCCAACACCATTGCATTGAAGTCACGATCAACTCGTAAAAAATAGTTGACAGCCTTCTCCGTTGTTTTAAGCATCGCGCTCGAATATGTTAACGGATGTGCAAAAATCGTGTGACCGACTTTGCAGTACCACCCACCGTCAAAATGCGTGTCAATGCCGTGATCTTCCAGTATTGGCATCAGCGGGTCATACCATGTTTCCGTATGTAACATTCTGTCTCTTTTACGGAAACCATCCTTCATAATCAGGTCGAGCGGTGTATCCGGCATAACTCCCATAACCTCGGGTCCGAGCGCGTTCGCTAAAAACCGCCCCATCCTTGCCTCATGGTTGCCAACCGTAATATACAGATGCTTCGGATGAATTATGTCAACCAAACTAATAATAAGGTCCCTCGTCTGAATCATCTACTCCACCAAATCAAGCCGATACAATTTTGTGAACTTGCTTATGGATTGGCAATCCTCCAGATCGCCATTCAAAACCAGCGTATCGATCCGATTGGCATATTGTTTGAATATGCCAACATCAAGATTAAACGGAACATGAAAATCTGATAGCGCCAAAATCCTATTCGCCACGCATCGCGACATTTCACTTTCCAAAAGTTGCAATGTGGCTGCGCTACCATACATTCTCTTGCGGGCATCATCACTTGACAATTCTTTCCCGTAAACGATCTTAGCAAGTTCCGTGTAATCCACGTCACCAAGCGTTCTGTTTACGATCTTATCAAGCACCAACCGCTTGTGATAATCAAACGCCGTTTCACCAGGCTGCCTTGTAATATCAGCCATTGTGCTTTCCCCCTCTCTGCGGGGTCACTGTTTCTACAACACCAACCGTTCGCAGTCGGTTGACCATGGCAACAGCCTTCGGCGCCTACTCCATGTAAAACTTATGTCTCGTTTTCCTGATGTGTGTCTGAGGATATTTCTGACGAACAACCTATGCCTCTTCCTTCGTGATCAAAATCAATTTTAAAACTCCTTATTTTTCAATTTTTAGCCTCAAGGATGTATCGAAATCGCTAGATTATACGGCACTTTTGATACATCTGAGACTATACATTTGTATGTATACTCAATGTTTAGTATCCAATTATAGGAATATTATAAAAGGGGTGGGGGGCGGAAGGGCCCCCCCCGGAGTTAATAATAGAATTTAAAGGAAAAAAAACATATTTAATTTACGTCCAAAAAAAACCATAAGAAGTTGAACAAACCGCCAATTATATTTTAGAAAA
>JAJQAM010000019.1 GCA_021203805.1 Coprobacillus sp. | reverse complement strand
GTAAAAATAGATCTTTCTACTTCTTTGTTATAAATTGCCATATTTAATTCTCCTCTATATAGTAATTTAATAGACTAATTTTATATTAACCCCCCCCCGAGGTCAATTACTAAGAGAAAAGCATAATAAAAAGAAGCGGGGCCTCCGCTTCTTTTTTATTATATTTGCTCTCTCTTTATTTATTAGGGCCAGAAGAGGAATCATAAGCGCTGAGGTTAGAAAAGAGAAAGGACTCACTGCTTTTAATGGTGAGCTCACTTGTAGCCCCATCATGATAAGTAAGTAAATAGGTGATATAGGTGCTTTGAGAGGGACCGCTTCCTTTAGTCTCCGAAGATATAACTTTAGAGGAGATAAGCTCGTCCACTATCTCAATTGTTTTCTCTAGCCCTACATGAGTGAGATAGGTCTCGCTTTTTATCTTAGCGAGAACCTCTTCGTAGTGTCTCTCCCCGTAGGCGTATGAGTCAAAGTGATATCTTCTCTTCGCTTTTTGATCGAGCACCACACCACTGATAATAAGGGCGATTCCCGCGGCGGTAATAAGGGAGCCTAATATATAAAGCCAGAGAGAGACGCCGCTTCTAAGTAAGGCGATAAGAAGAAGAAAGAGACCAATAATAAGAGCCCATATCCCGGAAGTCACAAGTGCTCTTCTTCTTTTATGACTCTTATCTAAGGCTAGCGCCTTATAGTTATCCCCTATTCTAGTGTAGATTATCTTTTTAGCGTCTTCGTTATATATCGCCATGCTCTACTATTCTTCCCCTTTATTATCTAATGAATTATCGCTGCTATCTTCTAAGCTATCTAGATCTAGGCTATCAAGAAAGCTAGCGATTGATTTAAGCGCTTTAGAAAGATGCACTCTATAGTAAGCGTACCACATTATATCTATAAGCATTAAGATAAGAAAGATAATCATACTCATAAGAAGAGCAAGCTCGCTATAGAGGATATAGAAGACAAGAGATAAGAGAAAGATAACTCCGCTTATAATAAGAAAACCGATAAATAAAGCGGTGTTATTTTTTAGCTCTTCTTCAATAGGGATACCCTTACTAGAATGATCTTCCTTTGGGGCGCTCTCCTCTTCTATATTAGTGGGCTCAATTTCCATAGGCATATTTTATTTGCTCTCCCCATTATCTATCTCTTCCGAGTTATCTTCTTCCACTATCTTATTAATCTCGGCTTCCTTTTTATACTGCTTTTCTTTTTCTAGGTCATTAGCGAGCATCTCCGCTCTCTCTTTTTGATGCTGTTTATACATCTCTTCTTTTATTCTTTTTGTGATATATTCATCAATCGCTTTTCTCTCCTCGCTATAGGCTTTTCTCGTGACAAGCATATAGGGAATATACCAAGCAAGGTCAGCGATTCCAAGAGCGCTAAAGGAGATAGAAAGAATAGTATAGACTAGTCTATTCTCTTCGCTTTCTATGGAGTAGAGAAGTAAAACGACGAGAAGGGCAAAGATTAAAGCGAGGAGAATAATAAGAAAGATTCTCGTCGCTTTATTTCTTCTGTCTCCCACTGGAGAGTTTTTATTCTCGTAGTCAAGTAGCTCTTTAGTAAGAGGATCATCCTCACCGGCGGGAGAGCTAGAGACGACGTTTTTATTATTAACTTTATTTCTTTTAGGCATATATAAGTATTCTATACTTATTAGCCCCTTTATTCAATGAGGAGGGGAGTATAAATAAAATGGGGCGCTATTACCTTTATTGCTTTAGGCTATAATAGGGACCAATTTTAGCGTTTAAGGGTCAGTTTTTTTAGGTTTCGAGGAAAAAGTGACCCAATTCGGCTTAAATTCATTACGAAAATCAAAAAATCTAAGAGAATAATTTCCAAAATAATAAGGTTTAGGAATCATCATTAGGGATGGCGTTTAGGATTTCACTAGCATTCATACCGCCATAAAGAATACGAACAATCGAAACAACTTTTTCTTCTTCTTTTATAAGATAGTAAATGTTATATCTTTCAACACTAACTTGATGAAGATTCTTCATTTTGATATTATCGTCGTCAACAAGACGATATCGAGCAGGGAACATATCTAATTCTGAAATCATATTAACAATCTTATGCACTAGGCTTGCGGCACTTAAAGGAGCGAGACAGTTAACCGCTATATACTCGTAAATATTTTTTAAATCAGATAATGCATTAAGAGAAGTTTCAATCAAATAAGTCATATTTTGAGTTCATCGTAGAGCTTCTTAACCGCCTCGTCAAAAGGCATGGTTTCACCATTTTGGATCTGGTTATAACCTTTCATAAGCTCTTCATTTAACTCTTTTTTACTTATCTTAGAAGCGTCCACCATATTAGGGGGAAGTTTAGGCTCAAAAGGAAGACCATTATTTAATATGATCTGCTTATAAAACATATTGATCGCGGCGCTAGGAGTAATCCCAAGCGCTTTTAAAATAGACTCGGCCTTTTCTTTAACGTCCGGCTCAACTCTTATAAATATAGAACTAGTTTTTTCACTCATTATTTTATCCTCATTCATAATAATTATTATAACTATATGTATATCTATTAGCAATACTTTATCTATATTATTATAAATAAAAAACGATGGAAATAAATCCATCGCTTTAATAATTAAGTTATAATCTCTTTCTAGTTAGAACGCACTGTTAATGGAGCAGGTGGCGCCGTTAGAAAGAAGGTAGGTCTTGTCCATGTTAGTGCTCTCTTCTAAGACCTTAGTAACATGGAGTCCTTTTTTAGAGATAAGAGTATACATTCTGTCCTCCGCTTTATCTCTGGAAGTGAAAGTGATTTCTTTTCTCACTCCCTTAAGACCAATGGAGGATAATGTATACTTAGTAGCACTATGTAGTGGACGAGACTCCCAGTAATCAAATGCCATAATTAGTACCCTCCCTTTCTTAGATTTTTTGTCGTAGTTTAACGTCGTTGCGGACAAGATCTAATTAGGCTTTTTTTGATCACTTTGTCCCTTCCTAGGAACTACCTTTATATTACTATATTTACGGTAAAATAAAAGAGTTTTTTAATCAATTTTTTTAGGTTTTTATGACAGTGTATGGTTTGCCTATTTTAAAGGCTTTGAGACACGTAAAACCTCTATATTTTATATAAAAAATTAATAAAAAATTTATATAAATAAAATAAATATTTACTTATAAAAAAATATTATTTACTTATAAAAAATTAAAAGAAATTAACACTGGTGAAATAGGCTAATTTTAAGGGGGCCAGCTAAGTAAAATTAAGAGGGATTTTTAAGGGGATTAATAGGGGGACATCACTACCAAAATGGAGTAAGCTAGATCACGAGCGGGGACCATCCCACTCCCCCTAACCAAAAAAGAAAAGATGAAGGATTTTGCTCCTTCATCTTTATTAATTATAGGTTTTAATAATTGGTCTAGTGCGCTCTTACCTATTAGAAGCTAGTGGTGATGTAGCAAGTTGCACCGTTAGATAGATAATAGGCCTTATCGCTGTTCACGCTGTCCTCAATGA
>JAJQAM010000004.1 GCA_021203805.1 Coprobacillus sp. | reverse complement strand
GCAAGTGATTTTTTATAGTGAATGAACAATTACTGACAAAAACAAGAAGCGGTATTTTTAGATTGTTCTTTATTGTATTCCCTTCTTTTATCCGCCGTCATTTTGTCAAGTTTGCCCGGTATGATTGTTTTTGTCGTTCTTTGTATTCCGGATGATTAGCTCTTCATCGTCGTTGTGCTTCTCTTTGATACGCCCTTTTTTCTTCTAGTGTTTTGGTTTCCTACATTATATATATCTTGATAATGTGATGTTTTTGATACTTTTTCGTGGATCTCGTGCAATCCAACCAATCACATCACGTCGTTCTGTCGCTTGTCCTCTATAATTTTAAGTCCGTAGATAAAAATACCAGTTTTCTTTCTCTCGTACGTGAATCCATCGCGCATCATTTCTTGTTTGAAATCTGTATTACTTCGTACGTGCTCCCCATTTTCTTTCGCCCACGATCTGTACGTATTATAAAGTTCTCTTGCCTTAACAAAGAATCCACAATCAGTTCTCACCGTATATGTTGGATCCTCTTTCCGATTTTCGACGAACTTGTCGGATATCACTGTGCACTCAGAAAGAAACTGTTGCAACCAATCGTACTCTAATTGATATGCCTTGTTCGCTTCAACGACGACGTGAGGCTTGTCTAGAATAAAGTTATTCTTGTATGCCTTTCTTGCTCCTATCACCATCCAATGTAGAATCACATCACCGCATTCTTTGAAAAGCTTTTCTGAAAAGTTCTTGATATCGCGGGTAGCGCCCTTCTCTCCATTATCTCTGATTCGGGCATTAAAAGGCAATATTCCGATTCTACGAAGTGTTCCGTTGTCTCTTCCATTTAGAATCGGTAGATAATTCGTGTAGAGAACTGCCGTGTGTTGCGGTTCAAAGTCCATTGGTGCCTTGTATTTCGCCTCACCCCTGATTCTATCGGTGCTTGCAAGCGTTTTCAGCATTTTTCCTGATAATTGCATGCCCTCCTCTGTTTCCGATATGATCACGAGTCTCTTTCCTTTCAAGCTCGCGAGTTCCGGCTTGTTGTTTCGCCCAGTGTCAGTTAGTATTTCGGGTGATAGCTTGCCACTGTAGGTGCCTAGTACTTTTTCAATGGTGTTCCAAAATGTAGATTTCCCATTGCTTCCGTCGCCGGTCGCGATGAATAATGATTCTGTATACACCTTTCCAAAACAAGCCATTCCTACAACTTGCTGTACGTAGTCTATCAATTTTTCATCACCACAAAAAAAGACGTCCAACGCATCAAGCCACTGTTGTAATGCTCTCTTTCCCACTTCAGTGTCAAGGTCCTCTTTTGTCGCCATGGAGACTCCGGTCACTTGCGTGATGAAATCGTGAGGAGCGTTTTCTCTCTTTGTCGAATCACGTAGGTCTATCGTTCCATCGGGGGTATTTAACAGGTACTCTCTGTCATCTAGTTCATCGGTATCGTGATATACAAGTGTTTTTGCGATCGTAAGTGTCGCATTCAGCTTATTCACATCACTGTACTGATTCGCGAATTTCAAATACTTCTTCGCATCCCGTAAAGCGTTTCTGTGTGTCAATTGTTCCTCTGTCAATTCATCGTCTCTCGTTGTCTCTGCTACCTCGTTTAGTGCATCACGTGCAATCTTGTAGGCTATGTTAGCCTCTTGTAATTGTTTCTTGACTAGTTCGATCGCGATTCTTAACGCTGCGGGATTGTCTCTACCCTCACTACCACTCCATTTCACGCCATCATACACTAGAAAACCGGTAGCGTCTGTATATATCAACTTGTTGCTATATTCACGTGCCAGTACCTCTCCTTGCCCTACATCTGCAAAAACTGTAGGATGATACTTGAACCCGTTCACATTAAATCTCTCTAGAGGCATGTAGTCAGGGTTTGCTTTTATAGTGGTATAGAATTTCTGCTTCGCATCGTTGTATATATTGTCAATCTCTTCTCTTTTCAACGGCTCCGCACAATCAAACGCACGATCCGAGTACCTCGTATATGCAACATCTGTGTCTCCATATCTTTTCAACAACTTCAACGCGTCTGCTAATAATGTAGAATTTCGCGCCTCCGTTTGCATAGGTGTTCCTGTTTCTACACCGTTTGTATGGGTACTATCGTTCGTCTTGTACTCTTGTTTCATAGTAGCGTTCTGTTTCAAGCAATCAAACTCGGATAACAACGCATCAACTTTCTCTTTGTTTTCATCGAAGAATTCATCAATGCATTTCTCTCCATCAACATATCCATAATCAGATTCTTTTGTTTCCATAAACAATCTGGCGACGTATCTGGCATTGATGTCGAAGTTCGATTGTAGCGTTCCATTTTCATCGGTGTATGAAAAGCAAGCACATGCCTTTTTGTGCAGTTCTACGTACGTTGTCGCATCTTTGATGGTCATCTTCAATGGAAACACTACATGAAATTTTTGACGCTCTGGAAAACTTTTTTCTTCCTGATACTTGACAACAATATTGTTTCTGTTATAATGATGGTAGAATCTGACTCCCGGAAAAATGGCTTGTATTGATTCTATAGTGATCCATCGCATTTGTTCCTCACTGTGCGTGTTGTTCACTTCAAGCATGAGTGCATCAGACTCTACGAAGTTCTCGTAGTTCCTCTTTGTATCGCTCTTGAAATCATAAAGCCTTCGCACTACAATCCTGTTCGGATGTATGGTGTTTCCAAAATTTTCCCTTGAATCAGAGTCAAAAAGTATCATAGAATCAGTGGCGCTTTGGGCATCAGCGCCACTTTTTTTTGTCCTTCGTTGTTCGGTATCACCATCGGAAACACTCAAAATCTCGTCATACTTTACTTTTATATCTTCCATATCTTGTACCTCCATATCTTTGTTCGCGCCTCACGATAGAATCGGTGTCCTTGACCATAGTTTTGTGAATTGCGCGTACAATTTCATTTTATGCCGCTTGTCCCTGTGCCTCGGAAGTATGTTTGTAAAGGAAGCAACAGAGCATGCAAATAACACCGATATCACACAAAAAGCTGAAATAACCATCTTAAATTGCATAGTCATCATTATTCCCTTCTCTTTCGTCAAAACATATTTCCGTCCCTTGATTTTATCATATTTTTTAATAAATATCAAGGAAATGCATCGAAAAAAATTTTTGTGCACAAAATCTTCTTCACCTAGATATTCTATGCTAGATGGAATTGTGACTGCAGCTATATTACAATGGTAAAATGTATAGTCTTCAATACGCGTAAGACTATCCGGCAATGTAAGTATGATGTTGTTTTCAAAAGAACAGTTGCAAAAAGCGCGTGTACCTATACGGATGAGAGAAAAATGAATGTTGATTTCGTTTCCTTTGATATAACATTTAGAAAACTCATTTTCGCCGATTTCTTTCACGCTTGAAAGAGTCGACAACGATACCGTCGTTTGATAAAACGCATAATCGTCGATCCGTGTCACAGAAACGCCGTGAATGCTTTTTGGAATTTTAAGATTTGGTACCAAAATTTTCGAAAAATTGAGGTGAATCTCCTTGATATTCATAAAAAATATGATAAAATTAAAGAAAAAATATGTTTTGACGAGAGAGGATGGAATTATGATGACCATGCGATTGAAGAGGATTTTTTCGGCTTTTTGTGCGATT
>JAJQAM010000048.1 GCA_021203805.1 Coprobacillus sp. | reverse complement strand
TCTTATAGGTTTGAAATATCAAATAGGATTTAATAATCTTGACACGGAATATCCTATCATTCATTATATTATAGTAATGAAAGATGTTTTTTCCAATACAGGAGGCCATTTTATCGCTGATAAACTATATCAGCAGAAGATGTCCCTTGAGAAAGATGATTTCCAGCCAATATATCCAGGAAACAGATATATCAGGCAACAAGACTTGTTTAAGGTTTGGCATTTCGGAAATAAGAAAAAGAAAACGTCATTTATTGACCTGAAGATAGCGTTAAGGGAAAAGAACTGTTATGAGTTTCCTATCAAGAACGTTTATGACCTAAAGGAAGACAATATAATAGACCTTGTTAACTATAACGAAGAGGAAGTGAAAGCCATATATAACTTCTATAAGGTTACAATAGGTCATACTGACAATCCTTTATTCAAAGGGAAGAACAAGTTAAAGCTCCGCTTCGAGGCTTCTAAACAGTATAATGTTGACTGTACCAATTGTTCAAATGTCAGGATGGGACAGAATATATTACTTTCCTCATATAGTGAGTTAATTAAAAAACCGTATAATGAGGTTAAGAAGATAACAGGACCTATCGTGGATTTTCTTCCTTTAGATTTATGTATACCGTCATTTGTGGATTTAAAGACTCTGGAGATGAACTGTATACTCAAGAAATTCAAGAACACTATAATTGATAATAAGAGGAAATTTGAGGAGTCTGTATATTTCCATAATATAGCGTTAAATTATGGTCTTGGAGGAATACATGGCTGTACTGAGTCGGGAGTGTATAAATCAGATTCTGAGCGTATAATAATAGACGAAGATATAACCTCTTTCTTCCCAAGTATGGCTGTAGGATTGGGAGTATATCCGAAACACCTCGGAACAGAATTTCTTTGGGCGTATAAAGTTCTTCTACTACAAAGAGTTGAAGAGAAGAAGAAAGATAACGGCGACCAGAATTTGATTGAAATGCTCAAATACGGATGTAACAGTATAATAGGTAAAAGTAATGAGGAGGATTCAGTGTTCTATGATCCATTATTTTATCATAGTGTTACTATCGCAGGTCAATTATTAATGTCGATGTGGATAGAACGGCTTGTAGAGCATATTCCTAATATTAAGATATTACAGGTTAATACTGACGGAATCTCGTATCTTATAAACAGAAACGATATAGTCAAGGCGGTTCAAATAAAGTCAGAGATCTCGAAAATCGGTAAGGTCGAGATTGTGTCAGAAATGTATGACAAACTTATAATAAAGGATATAAATAATTATATAGCCGTTTATCCGGATCACAAGAAAGATAATCCACATTATAAGACAAGAGGATGTTTTGAGGTATACAAGGAATTATATCTTGACCCGTCAATGCCTATAGTAGCAAAATCGTTGATAGAGTATTTCTGTAACGGTATACCTATAGAAAACACAATAAACGGCTGTGATGACATATTCGATTTCTGTATAAGGGTAAGGGCGACCAAAAAATACGAAAATAAACAAATTGTTTTTGATTCGGCTGGTACATATAATATAGGTCTGCCTGACTCGAATAGAATATATGTGTCCAATCACGGGAGTTATATTTACAGGAAGGAGAGAGAATCCGACAAGACAGAACCAATTATTCCGAACAGATATGTCACTATATTTAATGACGCTGTGTTAATGAAATCAGTTAAATCCTATGACATAGATTATAATTATTATATAACAGAAGCGAGAAAAATAAAAGATATAATAGAGACCAACCAATTAAGTTTGTTTTAAATGGGTAATTTAATACATTATTTCAGCTTATTATTATTCACGTTTCTTGCCGTGATACTTGTTTGGGGATTTTGCGCATTATTTAACAGATATCAAATATGGGGATGCGTTTTTGTCGCGGTATTCACATTCCTTTTCTTAAAGGAGCAATTGTCTGGTGTCCATGGGTAAGTATCATGTCGTCTTTGACGAGAATCTCGTAAGAGACATTCGCGAGAAAATAAGAAATGACATTAATCTGGAGGTAAGCGTTCGTGACGCAATGAACAATATGCTTGATCTGGACAGAAGATTTAATGGAATGTGGGACATGCTTTACTATTTGCAAGATCAAATCCACCAAATAAATGATAGATGTGATCATCTTGAATATTTGATAAACAATATCACAGAGACAATCTCAAAAGATATTTACGAGCATCTTAATTCTTTAATTACACGTATAAATGAAAATAGTCAAAATATTCACTGAAACTTGTGGACCATGTAAGGTATTGGACGCGAATCTTAAGAAATCAGGAATTGATTATATATCCGTAAACGCGGAGGATGACAAGTATTCTGATATGCTTGAAAAATATAATGTCAATTCCGTCCCGACATTGTTATTATTCGACGATAACGATAATCTCATAAAGAAACATATCGGGATATTGACGGTTGACGGGATAAAAGATTTTATAACATGAACACATATAAGAAAATAGACACGTCCGAGACAAATATATTCTTCACCTCAGACACTCATTTCGGACACAATAATATATTACGTTTTTGTAATAGGCCATGGGAAACTGTAAAGGAAATGAATCAGGCTCTCGTCGACAATTGGAATTCCGTCGTCGGAGAGAATGATATAGTATACCATCTCGGAGATTTCGCGTTTTCGTCTAACGCGTCATGGCTACATTTAATAAGTTGTCTGAACGGGAGAATAAGACTGGTAAAAGGCAATCATGACGACTCAAGATATCCTGGACATCAGACAATGGATTTATTCGACTCTGTATCATATCAGGAATATCTTAAGATAGATGACCAGAAAGTTTATCTTAATCATTATCCTTTTTTATGTTTTCAAGGAACATATAGAGGAAATGACGGAGTAATATATCAATTATTTGGTCATGTGCATACATCCCCATATACAAATATAGGTAAGGATTTTGTCCGTCTCCAATATTTGTTCCCGATGCAATATGATGTCGGAGTTGATTTTAACGATTTTAAGCCGATATCATGGGAAGAGGTAAACAGGAAAATAAGGTTCCAAATAGAGAATAATGTGAATATGTTATATTGGATAGAAAATAAAATTCAAGATAAATGATGAAATATTATAAATACACAGGACAAGAGAATTTCTCACACAATAATGTTGTGATCGCGAAACCGGACGAAGTAATAAGAGTCGTCGATAATTGGATTCTCACTCCAAGAGAAGTTGATATTGACGATAATGTGGCCGGATTGATGGGCGAATTATCTCCATATCTGATAGAACTTTCTGAAATCACCATAAACCAGTCAGAAACTCATTCTGAGAGCGTTTCTACACCTAGGGTGGACCATCCTACCTATTATCAAAATAACGCGTCAGGAATCGAGTGTATAGACGTTATAGAAGATTTTGATTTCTGCACTGGTAACGCGATTAAATATTTATGGAGATGCGGGAAGAAAAAGGAGTCTGGAATGGATGATAAGGAGAAACAGATTGAGGATTTGAAGAAAGCGATTTGGTATATAGAAAGAAAACTTAAAAAATTACAACAATGAATTTATTTAAATTATGGTATTGGAGCATTAAAGTTAAAATGTTCAGATGGAAAATGAATAGAACGATGAAAATGATAGAAT
>JAJQAM010000010.1:2218-3657 GCA_021203805.1 Coprobacillus sp. | reverse complement strand
TAATGCAGAAGATTACCATTGCAATGGTGGCTCTTAATGCATTAAGTCAGATTCAGAATAATTTGCTAAAGACATCAAACGCCTATCGTGTTGTAACAAACTTGTTACAAAGGGTTGGAATAGACCAAACGAATGCAGAAACGCGGGCAATAGCGGCGCGGAATGCGATGGTGAATGCAGGGACGGTCGCCGAGAAATTAGCGGCGACTGCAACGTGGTTATGGAATGCCGCCTTGAGTGCGAATCCCGTGGTATTGGTAACATTAGCAATAGCGGCACTTGTGGCGGGCATTTACGGGCTTACAAAGGCGTTTCAGAGTTCTTCAAAGTATTCCAACGAGGCGAAGGTCGCAATGGAAAATTACAAGAATGTTGCAGACGAAACGGAAAAGGCATTGAATAAGATAGACACCGCGCAGAGGGTATCCGCGTCAAAGATGGAGGTGGAAACACTCAAACAAGTGAATGCTCTTAAGGCGGTCGGAGCGTCTGAAGATGAAATTGCAAAGGTAACAACCGAGGGCGAGAACAAGAGATTGAAGGCCGAGCAAAAGAGCAACAAGCAACGGCTTGCATTGATGAAAGACGAAAGGACGGCTCTTTTGTCTGCAATCGAAGCAAAGCAACAAGAGCTGAACACGTGGGAGGGTTCTTCCAAAAGATATAACAAAGAGGCCGAGGCACTTAATGAATTATGCGATAATTACAACAAACTGCAAACCGAGATAGCGGACACAGCCTTAGAGATACAAAAGGCGGACAACGCCATACTTGATAATGTATTAGAGAATGAAAAGCGTTTGCAAGAGCAAAGGGACACCGAAAGGAAGGCGGCTCTTGATAGTGCTTTAGCAAACTCCGAGCAAACGCAGAAAATTCTCGAAGATGACTACAAATACCAGCATACGTGGCGGGCAAACAACACCGCCGAAACGATAAAATACAACATTGGATTAAGTGCGATACAAAATCAATACGAGCGCGAAAGACTGCAAACGCGGTACAAGTATGGTGACCTCACCCGCGAGGCGTATTTGGTGCAAATGGAGGCGATAAACCGCGCCGAGCGTCAAATGTATGCAGACAGCGAAAGGCAACTCGTGGAATACAATGCAAGCGTATTAAAGAGCGTGGAAAGTTTCACGGGCGCAACAAATAAGATTGAAGAGAAAATTTTGGAGGTCGAAAACGAATATAACAACATTGTTTCACAATTAGACAAAATCGAATACCCCTCAATGGTGCCTGGAATGAGTGATTCCGAATATAAAGAGGCGGTCGCCGTGTGGGAGCGTCTGATGATGGAACGCGCGGCCGTGGAGGAGGAGCTTACGAATGCCAAAAATGCCAAAATAAAGGCATTGGAAGAAAAGAACACGCAAGAGATACTAAAGCAACGCGACTCCGACATTGCAAAATCATACGATGAGGATTTAGTG
>JAJQAM010000010.1:0-2118 GCA_021203805.1 Coprobacillus sp. | reverse complement strand
TGCAGGCAAATAGGGACAATGCAGAGGAGGTCGCGCGTTTGTGGGGTGAAATCGAAGCCGAACGGACGCGGGCAACGCAGGAGCAGGGCGATTTGCGTAAAAATATGATTTACGAGGAAACAAACCAAATACTTGACTACTTAGACCAAGTCGGGCAATTAGGCGACAAACTCAATGAGTTATTCGCGCAATTGGCGGAAAATCAAACCGCAAAGATTGAAGCCGAATACGATGAAAGGAAGGCGGCATTAGATGAACAACTCAATAGGGGTGTTATAAGTGAAAAGGCCTACAATGCGGAAATGGAAAGACTTGAAGCCGAGCAGGCGCAAAAGACCGCCGAGATAGAGAGGGAGCAGGCCGAAAGGGAAAAAGCAATGAGTATATTCCAGATAATCATTGAAACAGCGATGGCGATAACGAAAGCACTATCAAGCACCCCGCCACCCGCCTCTTACGTATATGCCGCCTTGTCGGCCGCAATGGGGGCCGCCGAACTTGCGACCGTTATTGCCGAGCCGTTACCGAAAGCGTCAAAGGGTGCGTATTTGTCAGGCCCGAGCCACGCGGGCGGGGGTGTGAAGATAGAAGCAGAAGGCGGGGAGGCTGTGATAAACAAGAGGAGCACCGCAATGTATCTACCCCTATTGTCTGCAATAAACCAAGCGGGCGGGGGCGTTCCTTTTGCGAGGTTTGCGGACGGGGGTTATGTTGCAAGAAGCGCGGGCGTATCAAATGCAGGAATAAGCGCGGGCGCGTCTGAAGCGATTGCAGACGCAATGGAGGAGCAGAAGATTTACGTGACCGTTGAGGATATTCGCAGGGCTGACAAGCGATACACGCAAGTCGAAAGCCGTGGCAAATGGTAAAATATCGAAATTTGGCATTTTAAGGGGTGAATTTTGAATTTTTATCCTATATTTGCACAATGATACTTAAAATAAATTAAAATGGAAACACGGGCATTTAAACGCTATTTTGGGCGATTTGCATTTATTGCAGGCATTGCGATTGTCGCCTTGTGCCTTTTTGGGGTGCTGACATCTTGCGGCACGACTAAGGTAACGGTCTCCGAGGGCGGTAATGCAGAGGTACAGACCTCCACCACCACCACGACCACCGTCACTATTACCCGCAATTCAGACGAAAGCGGAAAGACGCAGACAATTAACCTCAAATCGAAAAGTAACTAAGTTATTACTAACAAGATTGTTACATTATGGAAAGGGAAAGGGTATTAATAGACTTTCGCGGTGTGATTGATGATTGGGGCGACTATGGCAAAGACGAGAGCGGCGTATGGCGGGCCTCCTCTTTGGCGGGTGTGCGTATGGCAGTCGAAAGCAGTCCGAAAGGGTCGGATATTGTGCTGAACATTGACAGCGATGGCGGTAGCGTATCGGAGGGGCTGAAGATATACGATTATTTGACTACATACGATTATGAGGGCGGCCAGTTATATACGAATATCGTAGGCGGTTGCCACTCAATGGCGGTCGTAGTGCTTTTAACCGCACCGCTTGCAAATAGGAGCGCAAATGCGAATATACGGGCATTGATACACGAGGTTCGCACCTGGGGCGATGATATAACGGTGGAGGAGGCCGAACGGCTTGCAAAGCAGTTGCAGATGGAGCAGGACGCGATATTGGATATTTACGCGGCCCGAACCACATCAAAGCGCAAAGACCTTGAGGCGATAATGAAAGCGGAAACGGAACACACCGCGCAGGAGTTGCTTGATTGGGGTTTCATTTCTTCAATCAATTCGCTTTCAGTTAATGCCTATCTAAGAAACAAGAAACGTTTAAATAATAGTAATATGGCAAAAAGTACCGAGTTTTACAACAAGTTCGTTAAAGGTCTGAGGGCCTTTGTGAACAAAACGAATAATTGCGAAGTTAGCAATTATGACTACACAGACGCGGACGGCGTGATTGTATTTTCCACCGAGGGGGAGGAGGACAATCTTGCGGTCGGTGTTTCCGTGGTGCTTTCAAACGGCGAAACGGGCGGCACCTACGTTCTTAATGACGGGCGGGTCGTTACAATCGTGGATAACATTGTTACCGAGATTGTGGAGGCCGCTAATGAAAAGAATGAGGGTGACCCCGCACC
>JAJQAM010000020.1 GCA_021203805.1 Coprobacillus sp. | reverse complement strand
ATCCACCTCCGGTTCCAGTGTCACCACCAGTCCCACCGCCAGTGCCGCTGTCCTGGGTTGTGCCGTCATTTTCTACTACTTCGTCTTCATTATCGCATGCAGTAACTAGGCCTAATGCGAGTAGGCAACAAGCGCAGCTAAGTAAAATCTTTTTCATAGATTCTTTTTTAATCCTTTCTTTATATATAAATATAGATTTTTAATAAATCTCTTTTTATTTATCAAAAGATAAATATATATAGATAGAGAAAAGATAAATCTTTTTCCTATCTAATAAATACCATTATGTGAGACTTATTACCCATAGTGTAATCAAAAAAAAACGCAAGATGTAAGTAAATAAATAGAAAATAATCACATAGCAAGCGGAATTAAAGAGACGAGAAAAAAGACGCTCCTGGGGAGCGCCTTAATCACTAATATGAAATTATTTAAGCGAAATGATTATGAACTATAAGTTAAAGAACCTACAACATCTGAAGGTGCACCACTATACCAGGTTCCGCCGGATGCTTCGGCGGACCAAGAACTAGAGGATCCACTTTCATTCCAGTTCGTAAATTTAGAAAGGTCGCCATAGCAGACAAAGGTTGCTACTGAGCCTAAATCAGAAGGAACAGTAAACTGAATATAGTAATTTTCATAAGTGCTGTTTACTCCATCATTTGGACCGCAGAAGTTAAGCCAGTGACTAACTCCAGCCGCCAAGACAACTTCACTAGTTTGATAGTAAGCCCCTCTATCACTACCATTAACCTTCGCAGCAATATAAGTCATACTATCCCAGTCATAATATCCGTCTTGATCTCCATTATTAACAAAGATATTTCCATCAGTGCATTTAATAGTGAGACTTACACCATTCGCTAAATAACTTGATGTTGAGCCAACTAAGCAGAAATAGACAGTGACATCAAAGCCATGTTCTTCATATTCAGAGGCCACGGTATGACAACCAGTAAGTGTTTTATAATCTGTTGTCCCATCAGAAATGCTATTAGTAATTTCGAGAGTCCAATCTCCACTGGTTACTGGATTCCATCCAACAGTATCTTCGTCATCATAACCGAAAACAATTTGATATTTATAAGAGCCATACTCTAATTCACTAAATGTAAATGAGTAAGCAGTATTTCCATTAGAGGTAATCTCCGTTAGCTGCCAGCTTTCATCAGCGGTATTCCAATTGCCATATTCATTCTTATTAAAATCGCCTTCAATGTAGAAGTGACCATAAGTTGGCGCAACTTGAGCCTGATTTGAACTATCCATTAGAGTCCACACCACTGTATAGTTCTTAACGGATGTAATCTTAGGATTAATAGTCACGGTACAGGAATTACTAACTACTCCATCAACAGTGGCGGTAATATCAGCGGTGCCATAATCCGCACTAACAGCGGTAACAACACCATAATTATCGACTGTTGCAGCGCTTGTATTACTTGAGCTCCAGCTCACACTACTAGCATTTGTTGCATTGCTTGGAACAATTTCTGAAATAGAGACAGTTCCAGTTTCACCCTCAGTTAATGCAAGAGTGGTTGGAGTAATTGTTACACTAGTAACAGCAACATAATCCGTCTTAACTGTTACTATAATCGTTGCAGGAGTAACACTTGTATAAGCACTCCCTTCATAAATAGGATAGATTTCTAGTGTTCCAGTAACATCACTATTTGTTGCGTTAGTGGCAATTAGATTCTCATTATCTATACTAAGAACGCCATCTGATCCACTAGCAACGCTCACTTCATATTTCTGACAAGCGTAGCTAGGAAGAATGGTAACAGTACCAACAACTTCGCTTAATGCGGTAGAACCAGTGCTAACTGTTGCCGTATTTGGAGTTACACTGATGGATGTTGGTTTATAGTCAGTAATATCGTTTATAACGATATTTGCTACAGCAGTAAGAGAAGTATTTGCAGTTGATGTTAGAGTAACAGAAGCAGATCCCACTCCAATAGCGGTTACGACTGTTCCACTAAGAGTAATAGCGTTATCAGTATTCGTTGTGATTTCAGCGGTAACGCCATATTGACTAGAGGAGGCAAGGCCATCACTCCCACCTTCATTATTTATATATTTAACATGCTGCGCTAAATCGATAGAAGCGGGATAATCTTCACTTGTTTCTCCGCCTAATCCATGACCTAAATTATATGTCTCCGCATCCATCTCAATTGAGGTCACTTCATAGACCTTATCGGTAATAGAAACGGCTATCGTATCTTTAATTTCTGTACCACTAGCGGTAATTGTAATAGTAGCAGAGCCAGCGCTTACCGCTTTAATTGTATAGTCAGTTGAAGAGGATCCAGTAAGAGTAAGATAGTCACCTTCACTAGTTACACTAGCGGTCCAACCTACTCCGCTTATGACTTCATTATACTGGTTGTAAATAGTAACTGAGAAACCATCTAAAGAGGTAAGAAGAATCTCTTCATTAGTGACTAAACTAATTGATTTAGGAGTTACATCAAGTTTATTAACATATTCTACTGGACGAGGTACTATGACTTTAAGAGTGGCCTCTAAAGTCGCGCCGCTACTATTAGTCCCTTTAGTTACTACTTTAATTGTAGCTTCTTTATCAGCGGTCCAACTCGTATTATCAAGGGCCTTAACAGTTACAATTCCAGTCTCTTGAGCGGGTTCACTAATAGTGACTATGTCACTATTTTCTGTAGAGACAGTAAAGCCTACTTCATCAGCGTTATCTGGGGAGATTACGACGATAATATCAGCGTTACTATCTACCGCTCCAATAGTAAGTGACTCTCCTGAAGCGAGAGTTAACTCGCTAATAGCGGTGCCACCTTTAGTAAGAGTAATATCGGTGACTGGATGCGTATCCGCTACAACTTCACTAATATGAACAGTAAGGGTAGCACTTACTTCGCTATCCGCTTCAGCGGTTAAGACGAGACTAGCCGTATTCCCTGCTCCTTCTTCACTTGCTTCAACTGTATAGCTATTATCAGTGCCTCTTGTGCCTATAGTTAGATAAGAGGTTCCATCTTCTTTAACTGTCCAAGCGGTGTTATCCGCGTTAACTGGGTCAGGAGTCACAACGACATCCGAGCCCACTACTGAACTAATAGTAAAGGAAGCCCCTGCATCTACTGTTATCTCATCTTGAGAAAGAATTAAGGCAGTAATTGGTGTCTCTTTAGCGTTTACAGTAACACTAGCGTACCCATACACCCCGCTTCCATCTAAAGCGGTAGCGACGATATAACACTCACCAGCGCTTAAGCCAATAATAGAGGTATTATCATCACTAGTCGCGGCAATAGTTGTGGTAACTACATGAGTCTCTGCGGTATAAAAACTAATAGAGTAGTCTTGATTAGTAGCGTCACTAGGCTCTAGGCTTACGGAGTAAGGAGTGCTTCCCCCTACTTCTACTGTGTAAGAAGAAGCATTAAAAGTAAGAGAAGTAACATAGACCTTATCTTCTTCTTTTTCCAAGTCACTTCCCTCACTAGTGGTGTCACTATCTTCACTACTTGTGTCACTTTCAGAAGTGTCCTCATCACCTCCGCCTTCATCTAATAGATCATTTACTTCGTCACAGGCGGTGACCCCTAGGGCTAAAACTAGTCCTAGACATATAGATAAAATCTTCTTATTTTTCTTCATAGACTTATTTAATCCTTTCTTAACATCATAGGTAATAAATAGTTAATTATTATGTATGCTATCTATAAATAGGAAATAAAAATAGAACTATAGGAGTAAAGGCTAATAGCCTTACTCCCTATATATATTTTCCTATTTAATTAACTAAGCCCTATTATAGCAGTCAAAAAAAAAAAAAAAAAAAATATAAAAATAAAAAAGGGAAAAAATATTTTTTATATATATATATTATAAACAAATAAAACTGCACA
>JAJQAM010000015.1 GCA_021203805.1 Coprobacillus sp. | reverse complement strand
TCACTCTCTAGAAATGAATCCACACTATCGTGCTTTAATCCATCAGAATGGGAAGTTTTATTAGATGCCTCTTTCGGTAAAGCTATGCTAGTTGATGACAAAGAGGTGCCTGATCCACACGTGAAAACCGCCATCAGAGCTAAACATATAAGTTTAAGCATAACAATTACCTCCTCCAAGATAAGTTACAACCTAAAATTATTACAAGATTTAATTGCTTTCAATAAAAATTTAAAATAATAAAAAAAATAATGCCCTAGGGTCAAATCTAGGGACATTATTTTATTTTCTTAATCCTAATTCACTTATAAGTTTAAGATAGGCTTCTCTATCTTCTCTTGCGAGGTAGTCAAGAAGGGCTCTTCTTTGACCAATCATCTTATAGAGGCCTCTCTTACTGGTGGTGTCTTTCTTATTCGCTTTGAGGTGCTCGGTAAGACGAGCAATCTGAGCGGTAAGAAGCGCTACTTGGACCTCGACGCTACCGGTGTCTTTCTCACTTGTCGCGTATTTAGCGATGATCTCGCTTTTTTCCTGTTTGGTAAGTGCCATAAATACCCTCCAAATAAATATTAACATAGCTTATTCCTGGAGTAACGTTAGGGTAAATCGATATTCTAAGAATAAGTCGCGTATATATTTATAATATATTTCTCTTATTTTGTAAATAAAAATTACGTAGTAATTTAATCAGTTAAATATAATTTAGCCTCTATTTCATCTCTTTCGATTTGAGCTTTAAGCTCCTCCATATCGGTATAGGTAAAGATATCTCTTATTCTATGAATAAATTCAACATAGATATACTTACCATATAGATCTAGGTCCGCTCCTAAGATATAGGTTTCTATGATTGGCTTTTCTAGTTCAGAGATAGTTGGGTGAGTGGAGATACAGGTAAGGGATTTATATTTCTTTTTTCCTATATAGGTATAAGTAGCATACACTCCTTCAGAGGGCATGACATAGTCTCCCTCAAGGGATAAATTAGCGGTGGGCTTATCAATACTTTTCCCGTTTCCTAGGCCGTAGACTACTAGGCCATATACTCTATATGGATGAGAGAGAAGAAGATTAGCTTTATCGACATCACCACTACCGATAAGAAGAGAGATATGATGAGAGGAAATCTTTTCTCCTTCCTCGCTAAGAAGAGGAATAACACTTACTTTATAAAATAGAGATAAGTAAGCGGGATCTCCCATTCCATGAAAGCCAAAGTGATAGTCCTCCCCCACAAAGATATGAGATGGATTAATTTTATCTAAGACGTTATGAATAAATTGGTCTTTACTTAAAAGAGAAGTCTCCTCATTAAACTCAAGCACAAAGAGATACTTCACTCCTAAAGCGGAGAAATACTCATCCTTATCAGCGGTGGAGGTGAGATAATACTCTTTTCTTTTCTCTAGGAAAGGCCGAGGCGAGCGGTCAAGAGTGAGCACCGCAACATCTTTACCAGTAGCTAAGGCCGCTTCAATTAGAGCTTTATGGCCTTTATGGACACCATCAAAATAGCCTAGGCACAAGACGAGATCACTAGGAAAGGAGATATTATCACTACTTTTAAACATTATAACTTTGCTCATAATAGTCCTCTCTCGCATATATAGGTATCGCCCTCTTTTTTATAGAGAGCAACTGTTTCTCCTTTATAGCATAATAATATTTTATCATTAGTCTCAATGAGGTAATTAGAGGGAAATGAATTCCCATGAAGCGCTTTTTGATATAAATCATCACTAATTTCTATTGGTTTATATTCAGTCTTAATATCTTTAAGGGGGATAACATCACTACCTATTAGCTCGCTTATTTTATGAGCGTAGCCGATATGATAGGCTCCAATTCTTGTTCTTATTAAAGAGGTAAGATAAGAGATAGTACCAAGCGCTAAAGCAATATCAAGGGAAAGCGCTCTGATATAGGTTCCTTTACTTACAGTCGCGCTAAAAGTAATCTCTTTATCAGAATAGCTAATAAGATCAAGAGAGTAGATAGTGACGTCTTTATACTGACTAGCAACGTCCACTCCCTTATGAGCGTATTCATAAAGGTGCTTCCCATTTACTCTTTTTGCGGATTCTTTTGGAATCTTTTGTTTATATGTTCCTATAAAGGAAGTAAATACTTCCTTTATTTTGTCCTCACTAAGAGGGGGAATATCACTTGTTTCAATGACCTTGCTATCTGTATCTAAGCTTTCCGTTCTCTCCCCTAGCCTCATGGTCGCGGTGTAGGTTTTACTCTCGTCATCAACGTAAGGGATCATCTTAGTGGCCTTTCCAATAAAGACTGGGAGTAGGCCCTCCGCGAAGGGATCAAGAGTGCCGAGGTGACCGCATTTCTTCACTCCGAAAAATTTACTAACCTGATTAGTAACTTCTCTTGAGGTAACCCCTTTTTCTTTATAGATAAGGACTAAGCCATTTACTTCATTCATTATGTATATTTTACCTTAAAATCTATATAATTAGTATACGATGAAAGCTTGTAGAGAAATACTAGCAGCCACTAGAAGAGCCGACTCCCTATTTAATCTCATTGAAGAGGGAGATAGAATAGCGGTCGGTGTGAGTGGCGGTAAAGACTCACTATGCCTTGTGAGAGTGCTTTCTTTATATCAAAAATTTTGTGACCGTCACTTTGAGATTGTTCCTATTACTCTAGATATGGGATTTCCTAGTTTTGACCCCACGAGTATCAAAGAATATGTAAGGGAGCAAGGCTACGAGCTAGAAGTGGTAGACGCAAGGGAAGTCTATAAAATACTTTTAATGAACACGAAAGATGAAAAGCATCTTCCCTGCTCCATCTGCTCAAGGATGAGAAAAGCCATTATGAATAAAGCGGCGAAAGAGAGAGGATGTAATAAAGTGGCCTTTGCTCATCATATGGATGACGCGATTGAAACAAAGTTAATGAACGAAATATGCGGGGCAAGAGAAGCGACTTTCTCCCCTAAGATGCACCTAGAAAGAAGCGATATCGTCTTTATTAGGCCTTTTATCCTTGTTAGAGAAAAACAGATTAAAAGAATGGTAAGCGAGGAGGATATTCCGGTGGTCCCTATCTTTTGCCCAGCGGATAAACACACAAATAGAGAGGATATTAAAAATCTACTTAGTGATATCTATAAAAAGTATCCAAGAGCCTATCAAAACTTTGAAACTGCGATTATGAACTATCCGCCATTTGACCTTTATTATGATAAATTTGAATTTCAGCTTGGAAGTAAATATACGATTAGCCCGGTTAATAGCGTCTCGCAGCTATTTGACTATATCTCTTTTCTCCCGAAAGAGATAGACCCGAGGGATATAAATAGAGCGGCCCAGCAGCAGCTCATTAAGGAGCGGGGCGAAGTCGTTGGAGTCTATGACCTTACTAGGCTTGAAAAAGAGGTAATCGTCTCCTCTCTTACTTTAAAAGAGGGAAAAGAAGAGATAAAAGAGGAGCTTATTCCATATCTAGAAAAATTCTATTTCCCTAAAAAAATAACTTTAAAAACTGAGTAAAATAAAAAATAATCCCGCAGCTTAGGATTATTTTTCATCATTTTCAAGAAGCTCTCTAATTCGGGCTTCGTTTTTATATCCTTTATCTAAAACAAACGTCAGCTCAGGAACTCTTTTTGTATCCATCCTCTTAGCAAGCTCACTTCTAATATAGCCTTTGGAGTGGTTAAGAGCTTTCATTCCCTCTCTCTCGTCCTTCTCATTAAGGAAGGAGACATATACTTTCGCGTAGCTATAATCCTTACTCACCTTAACGTCTGGGATAGAGATGAATCCAAGCCGGGGATCATTTACCTCAAACTGGATAATTTCGAGAAGATTCTTTTTAATAATGGAAGCCACTCGAAGAGATTTTTCCATTAATTGTCACTTCCTTTTTCGATAATTGCATAGGACTCAATAATATCGCCCTCTTTAATATCGTTATAGTTTTCAAGTAGGATTCCACATTCAAAGCCTTTTCTTACTTCTCTCGCGGCGTCTTTTTCTCTTTGAAGGGACTCAATCTTTCCCTCGTAGACCACCACTCCATCACGGATAAGTCTCATAAGGGAATGGTTTACAATTGTCCCGTCTATTACCATGCAGCCACCGATGGTGCCTAGCTTAGAGGCTTTAAAGAGCTTACGAACTTCCGCTTGACCGTTGATCTTTTCAATCATTTCCGGCTTAAGCATGCCCTTCATCGCCGCTTCTATCTCTTCGATAAGAGCGTAGATTATCTTATGAAGCCTAATTTCAACATGCTCTTCCTCCGCTTTAGAGCGGGTAATGGCGTCTGGCCTCACGTTAAAGCCGTATATAATCGCATTTGATGCGCTAGCAAGAAGGACATCGTTTTCGGTAATACCGCCGCTACTAGCTCTAATGACGTTTATCTTTACCTGGTCATTAGAGAGCTTTTCAAGCGACTGCTTAACCGCTTCTGCACTTCCAGTTGTATCCGCTTTAATGATGAGATTAAGAAACTGGGTCTCCCCTTCATTGATCTTGGAGTAGAGATCTTCAAGAGACATAGCGCTCGCTCTCTGATTTCTCGTTTTACTATTTTCGTTTTCTTTACGTTTTGAGGCGATTTCCTTAGCTTCCGCTTCCGAAGGGAACGCCATAAAGCGGTCACCGGCAAGAGGAACCTCGGTTAGACCAATAACGCTTACTGGAGTGGATGGACCAGCGGTCTCAAGAACCTCTCGATATTCATTACTCATTCTTCTCACTTTGCCGTAAGAGTTACCCACAACGAGATAGTCCCCAGCGTTAAGGGTGCCGTTTTGAATAAGAAGCGTAGCTTTAGGACCTTCGTTTTTATCTAGCGTCGCTTCAAGAACTGTTCCTAAGGCGTATCGGTCTGGATTGGCTTTTAGCTCAAGCATCTCGCTTACCGCTAGGATGGCTTCAAGAAGCGCGTCAATATTAGTCTTTTTTTTAGCGCTTAGCTCGACGGCGATAGTCTCACCGCCAAACTCTTCGAGGATCACATTCTCAGTGAGAAGCTCCTCTCTAACCCTTTTAGGGTTAGCCCCTTCTTTATCCATCTTATTAATGGCCACAATAATAGGAACACCCGCCGCATGAGCGTGGTCGATAGCTTCTCTTGTCTGCTCCATCACGCCGTCATCAGCGGCTACGACTAAAACAACGATATCAGTGACACTTGCGCCTCTTGCTCTCATCTGGGTAAAAGCCTCATGCCCAGGAGTGTCAATAAAAGTTATTTTATGACCGTTATACTCTTTTTGATAAGCACCTATCTCCTGAGAGATACCCCCGTACTCACTATCGACGAGATTAGAGTTACGGATGGCGTCAATTAGAGTGGTTTTTCCGTGATCGACATGGCCCATAATCGTCACTACCGGTGGACGGGGTTTAAGTTTAGAGGGGTCATCATTAATTTCAAGGGCTTCAAAGTTTTCCGCTTCGACGACATTTTTTCGCTGAAAGTCGTAGCCAAATTCAAGGCAGACTGTTCCGATAAGCTCATCGTCTAAGACGGTATTAATGGTAATCATCTTCCCCTGCATAAAGAGGAACTTAATGATATCGTTTACGGGAACATTAAGGGCTTTAGAGAGCTCGCTTACCGAGATATCTCCAGAGTAGACGAAAACACCGCCGTTAATTTTAGTGCGGGCTTTATCCGCTCTGACATTTAGAGAGACATTACTTTCTCTTGCCTGAGCGTTACTTCCTTTTCCTTTACTCTTTTTTGCCATTTATTGCTCCCTATTTATAATAAGCTTAGAAGCTCGTCGTAGAAGCTAGAGGGGACTTCCACTTTAAGAGCCTTTTTAATTAGATTCTTCTTTTTAGCTTCATTAATAATATCTTTATCTTTAGAGATATAGTAGCCTCTTCCGCCGAGCTTATGCTCCTTGTCAATTACGACCTTTCCATTAATAAGAGTAAAACGGATAAGCTCACTAATAGGTTTACTCTCTCTTGTTACTAGGCAGGTTCTATTTATATCCCTTGTCATATATTAAGATTAATAGTAATCCTCATACTCCTCGTAATCGATATCTTCTTCCTCTTCTTCCTCTTCACTATTAAGCTCTTCATTTTCAAGCTCTTCTTTTTCTTCTTCGGTATAGATATCCATACGGGTAACGTTCTTATATAGATCTTCAAGAGGATTCTCTTCCTCGGTTTTAGTGGGTTTCTTTTTAGCCGTCTTCGCGCTCTTTTTAGTCTCTTTCTTTTCCCCTGAGAGCGATTTCTCTAGGTCTTCAAGCGTGGTGGTCGTCGCCACGCTGACGATTGACTCTTCTTTCGATGTCACGGCTTCTTCGCTACTAGAGGGCTCCGCTACTAGAGCGCTACTTTCAGGAACGCTAAGCTCCTCTTTCTCGACGGCCTCGGTAAGAGACTGTTCAAGATCACTACTCTCATCGTGATAGACTCTCTCTTGAGGGGCAACATAGCCTTCAGGAAGAGAGGGGAGAATTTTTCCTTCTTCCTCACTGACAAGACGGGAGCGGCGCACAATATCTTCGGTTTCAACTTCTTCAAAGGTTTTATAATCGAGCTCTTCAGCTGCCGCGTCTTCCTCGGTGATTACGCGTAGCTCAGTGTCTGTAAGCTGAGAGGCAAGGCGGACGTTTACGCCTCTTTTTCCGATAGCAAGGGAGAGATTATCTTCTCTTACTACGCATGTCGCTTTCTTATTCTCTTCGTCAAGGGCGATACCTTGAACCACCGCGGGTTTAAGAGAGTCCATAATAAAGAGAGATAGGTTTTCACTATAATCAATGATATCAATCTTTTCTTTGGTGGAACCATTTCCAAGCTGAGAGACTATCTTTTGGATACGGGAGCCGTTAGGACCAATGCACGCGCCCGAGGGATCAACATTTGGATCAGTGGAGTAGACCGCAATCTTAGAGCGTTCCCCCGCTTTACGAGCGATTTTGGCAATCTTAATGGTGCCGTCATAGATTTCATGAATCTCTTCAAAGAAGAGACAGCGGAGATAGCCTTCATGGCTTCTTGAAACATGGATACGGGCTCCGCCTTTCGTGGAGCTACTCACGTCCACGACATACATTTTAATATGATCTTTAGCTTCAAACTTCTCGTCTCCAATTAAATCTTTATTAAAGAGGTGGACCGTGGTTTTACCAATAGTAGCGTCTACTCCTCCAAATTCATCGATTTTTTCTACGACTCCGGTGACCATGGTGCCAATCTTATCTTTAAACTGCTCTAAAAGATTAGTCTTTTCCGCTTCCATAAGATGCTGATGGACATTAGATTTAACGGAGAGAGCGCTGCTCTTTTCAAAGTCATCTACGTTATATTCAATGGGATATTCATCGCCCTCGCCAAAGACACGGCCGGTTCCGTCATTATTAGCGTCTTCTAGGCTAATCTCTAGGAAATCGTCTTCTACTTCACTAACTACCTTTTTAATCTCGTATAGGTGCATCGTCTCATCTTCTAGGCTAAGGTCAAGCCTAACGACAGCGTCATCCCCGCCGAGTTTTCTTTTAAATGAGCGAATAAGGGAGTCAGTAAATATACGGAGAGCGTCCTCCTGACTCACTCCATTATTCTCTTCAATTTCCGTAAGTGCTTCTTTAAAAGCTTTAAAATCCACCGCCATAAAAATATACTCCTTTTTAATTTACCGCTAAGCGTATTTTACTGATATTATCTAAGGCTAAAGATAAATCTTTATCTTTAGATTTAATTTTAATAGTTAGGATAATATCCGTTTCAGTCACGCTTTTAAGCGTTCCTTCATAAATATTTTCCCCATTTACCGGATTAGTAAGATGAACGTTTACGTATCTATCTGTATAAAGGGAGAGCTCCTCTTTTTTAAGGGGCTTTTCCGCGCCGAGACTAGATACATCTAGGGTATAGCCCTCGCTAATCGGGTCAAGTTCATCGAGATAAAGAGAGATCTTCTCGCTAAGCTCGGTAATCGCGTCTAGGTCGATCGGCTCGACTCTGTCCACGACGAGAGAGAGAATCATTTCCCCGTTTCTCTTTTTATAGCTAAACTCCGAGAGCGTATAGCCTAGCTCCCATGTAAACTCCGTTAGTTTTGATTTAAGTTCATCTAGCTCCATGCCCACTCCTCTTAAAATAAAGAGTGGCGGTGCCACTCTTAACTCTTTTGAAAGTAAGGGGTTAATTTCTTAACCGCTAACTATACTATATTAAATATAAGCCAATGTCAAGCGGCTTATTTAGTTAAAAAAAGAAATACCCTAAAAGGGTATTTCTCTTTTCATCTATAACAGAGGTAAATTACTTATATGGATTGACGCTGATGGCGCCGTCAGTACAGACCACCACAGTGGTGCCCGCTTTACTGAGCCAGTTAGAGCCGCGCTTAATCTGTTTCCACTCCTCTTTACTTCCGCCGTAAGAGATACGGGAGAGAGAGGTGCAGTTGAAGAAGCAGTTAGAGCCGATGCTCTTTACGCTAGATGGAATATTAACTGTTTTGAGATTGACGCAGTTAGAGAAAGCGCTTGCGCCAAGCTTAGTAATATTATCTGGAATATTAGCTTCTTGGAGATGAATATTTTGAGAGTATTCATGTCCGCCGATAGCGGAGATATTTTTTGGGAGCTGAGTGCCAGCGGGTTTTTTAGCGCCTTTAGATTCACTCTCAACGATACCTGGCTCCACATAGTCGCCGTTATTAATCACATCATGAGGAGCGGGGGCAGCGGATGCCACGCTATTTGTAATATAGATTGGGGGCATCTGATAATAGACACCTGGATTAGAGGGAGAGGTAATATACTGAGTAGTTGTCATCGTGGTAGGAACCGTGGTCACACTTCCTCCTTTTCCTTTCGCCTTAGGTTGCTCTGGATACTCATCAAGCTGTTTTCTTCCGGTCTTAAGCTCCGACTTGATATAGTCTTTGTCCCATGGGAGATCGCCGACATACACTCTATTAGCAAAGGAGACGCCGCAGATAATAATCATGCAGATCATCGAGATGAGAGAAGCGCCTACGCTTATCCAGGAGTAGATAGAGGGCTGAGCCTCAAGGATCACAAGATCATCAGGAAGATCGGGGTAATAGATTCCGTAGTAAGAGTTACAGAATGATCCCACAAGGAGAAGAATAAGTATCTCCACTACAAAGAGGATAAAGACCCAAATAGAGAGTTTACGGGGAGCTTCATATCTTCTCGTTCTGCCGCCAATGATAAGACGGAGACCTTTGATGAGAAGCACAACTGCAAGGATAGCAAGGACCACTAAGACCACAAGATATAAAATCATGAGCCAGTTAGTAACTTGGCCTGCTCCAACAATTTCTGTTCCCCAAGCGAGATTATTTAGAATCGAGGAGATTGGAGAGCCAGCGGCAATAACGCCTTCGGCGGCTTCCTCACCACTAAATAAACCGCTAATGTAATCGATCGCTGTATTACCAATATACTCGATTTCACCGAGGCTCTCATTATATTCCCCAATATAGAGAACATCGGTAAAGAGAGGGAGAACGACACAAGCGACGAGTACTAAACAAAATAGGCCGTAAAAGAAAGTGGCCGCACTGTAGCGGCGAATAATCCTTACGCCATTAATAGAATTCTTTTTCTTTGCCATATACGTTAACCTTCGTTTTCCTTATTAACTTTTTTTATTATACTACTACGTAGTAATTTATCAAGAAACTAGTTATAAAATAAATAAATATTTTCTATAAATATTTAACATTAGTCGCTATTTTCAGTGGACGTATCTTCATTTTCTAGGCCAGTCTCCTCTTCATTTTCCTCACTATTTTCCTCACTTGATGAGATTCCTTCATTAATTCCAGAGATAAAATCTATCCCTAAAGAGGGGAAACAGGTCACAAAACCATTGCCTTTATTATCGCTATCGCTTAGGGTATAGCCTTCCCAATAGTCAAGGTAGACATAGTATTCAAAGCCGGTGCTCATTCTCTCTTCAAGGTCGTATTTATAGTAGCAGCCGCTATTTTCAGTCCATTGGCCAAGAAGGAAGATAGTAATTAGATCGCCCTCACTAGGCCAAGTCCAGTCTGAGAACTCGTCTCTATCATAAGAGACAGAGGTGTCCTCTCTTATAACTTCCTCAACGGTACAGGAAAAAGGCGTATGAATGAGATATAAAGCGTCTCCATCTAGGGTAAAGCCGTTTCTTGTAATCTGAAAGTAGTCCACACTAACGTCTTCTACTTGGATGCGGTAGACAAACTCCGCTTCTTCCCTATAGGCATCTTTATTCTCACTAAACCATTCGTCAGAGATATTAAAATCAAGAGACTCACAAATGAGGCGGCTATACTCATCAATATAGGAGCCGCTACAGCCGCTTAAAGTAAGGGAAGTAAGTATAATAGGTATAAGTATTTTCTTTTTAATATTCATAACAATTTAAGATTTTAGCATATTTATTTCTTTTTATCTTCTATAAACCACTTCTTTTTAGGGTAGACCACTTCGCTAACCCAATCCCAGCTTGATAGCTTCCAGCACCAATTAGGCCATCCCACTGTTCCCGGGCAGTTAGTGCGGGCCTTATTATCGAGCTTTAAGAAGTCTTGAAGCTGGAAGATAGTCATAAAGCTAGGCACTCTATAAATATATTTAAAGATATTGTTATAGAGATGTTTCCTATCGGAGTGAAGTCTTTTCATGAGAAATTTCTTTTGCTCTTCACTAAGATTTAAAAACCATCCGTATAAGGTTTCATTATCATGAGTGCCGGGATAGACGATGAGGTTATTATTTGATTTCGCATTAGTGTCAAAGATCGTAAACTCCATGATAAACATCCCGTTAAGTTTAAGTCTATCTCTTAGCTCTAAGACGGATGGAAGAAGATCTCCTAGGTCCTCAGCGATAAGGTGAGTCCTTGGATACTTCTTATAGAGAAGCTTAAAGAACTCATCTCTAGGGCCGATTCTCCACTCGCCAATTTTCGCGTCTTTCATGCCCGCGGGAATAACGTAATAGGTATCAAAGGCCCGGAAGTGATCGAGACGGAGATAGTCGCACATACTCGCAAGGTAGCCAATCCTATCCACAAGGAGGGAATAGTTATCCTTTTTCATGACTTCAAAGTTATAGATAGGGTTACCCCAAAGCTGACCGACATCCGTAAAGGCATCAGGGGGAACACCTGCGACTTCGACCTGTCCTCCCCGAGCGTCAAGCATAAATTGGTCTTGGTGGAGCCAGACCTCTACGGAATCGTAGCCGCAGTAGAAGGGGACGTCGCTTATTATTTTGATCTCTTTGCTTTTGGCGTAAGAGAGAATCTTTTTCCACTGACGGAGAGCGATAAGCTGAACAAAGACGTAGAAATCTATCTCTTTATTCTTAGGAGGGTTAGTGTGGTGATTAAAGTAGTTTTTATCCTCGTTTTTCCACTCCGCCCAGCACTTATCACCGTTTCTTCTTTTTAGGTACTGATAGGTAGCGTAGTATTTAACCCAAGGGTTTTCTTTCTTAAAGTAGTTAAGAGAATAGGGATGCATTACTATATAGTTAGTATAGGCTTCATAAAGATATTTGTCTTTAAACTCCTTAACGTCTTGGTAGCGGATATAGCTAACGTCCGCGTCAAAATATGGAATATCACTAGTGATATAGCCTTCCTTTTTAAGGTCATCTAAAGAGATATATCTTCCGTCAATGGCGTTAGAGCAGGTGCTCATATAGGGAGAGTCGCCTGGCCCTAAGGGATTAAGAGGGAGGATCTGCCAGTACTTATACCTTTCGCCTTTAAGCCAGTCGATAAAGCGAAAAGACTCCTCACCAAACTCCCCAATCCCGTATTTAGATGGAAGTGAAGCAATAGGTAATAAAACCCCTACATGGTTATTTCTCATCTTTAATTATTCCTATGTAGATTAGTGATTTATCACTAATGAATGCTAATATTATATCACTAGTTAGTGAAAATAATAGACATTTCTTGACTTTAATGGCGAGTTATTGAAGTTTACTCCTTTTATTTGTAAAATAATTTACATGCGTACAAAGGGAAAACTCTTAGCTTATAGAATAATCTATCTCCTCTTTTCAGCGGCCTATTTTATTTTCTGCGCGGTCATGGTCTTCGCTCTTGTTCTTAAAGCGTGGGGCCTTGGAAATAGCGAGGTCTCTTTAGAGCTAATTATTATCTATTATGTCTCATTCTTCCTGCTTATGATATTTATTGGAGTGCAGATCGGCTTTATCATTGTGAGCTTTAAAAAAGACACAGCGATACTAAATAATGTCTGCTTTAAAGCGAAGGGGAGAGTGCCTAATAAATACTGCACCTATATATGCCTAGTGATGATTGTTCTCTTCCTCTTCTTCTTTACCGCTTTAGCGCTTAGACTTGCGGGCGTATGGATGTTTATGGAGGATATGGAGAATGAGTTTTTATGGACAAGCCTCGGCTATACCCTTCTCTTATGGCTTGATCCCGCTTTTATTCTTATCTATCAAAGAGTGTTCAGGCGCGACTTCTTAATTGGAAATATCAATCTTAAAGTCCAAAAGTCGGAAGGCGGAGATGAAGTATAAATATATAGTATATTTAATTCATTAATATAAAAGGAAAAGCGAGACACGATTTGCCTCGCTTTTCTAGAAAGGAGTGACAATCTCCATAATTTTCTTTAATTATAAGTATGTCGAGTTTATCTCTCACCTATAATATAGCATGCTAGTTAGGCTTTAAGCAAGAAAAATCCCAGGCTATCTCTAGCCTGGGAGTGAACCTATCTCTTTCCTGGTGCCCCCTGCCAGAATCGGACTAGCGACGGGTGATTACCATTCACCTGTTATACCACTTAACTAAGGGGGCAAATTACTTCTACTATTATATTAATGGATTAATTATTATGCAATATTATTAATTGCCGCTACTACATATTTGGACTAAAAAGCGAAATACGTATTATAAAAACCTAGTTTATATAGTCTCCTTTCCATAGATATCATAGGTATAGGTATGAGTGACTTTCATCTTCACTTCATCCCCAAGCTTATGAGACCTACACCCTTTCATAATGACTTTCCCGTCAACATCATCAAAGGCGTTCATATAGGTTCTAAGTAGATATGTGTCTCCGTCCTTGCCCACTACTAAACCATTTAGCTCTTTTCCAATATACTTCTTATTATTCTCATAGGACAGCGCGGCAAGGGCTTCCATTACCTTCCCTCTTCGCCTCTCTTTATCTTCCCTTGATACTCTATCTCCATATTTATAAGCGGGCGTTCCTTCCTCTAGGGAATAAGTAAAGACACCGACATGGTCAAAGTTAATCTCTTTGCAGTATTTAATAAGGCTATCAACGTCTTCTTCTCTCTCGTTATAAAAGCCCACCATTAAAGTGGTCCTTAATATAGCATTTGGGACTTTGTCCCTAATCTTACTAATTAGACTTGTTATAAACTCTTTATTTCCTCTTCTTCCCATCGCTTTAAGGATATGGTCCTCGCTATGCTGAATCGGGATATCAAAATAGGGAGCAACTTTTGGGTGAGTGGCAACATAGTCAATAAACTCGTCAGTTATTTCATCTGGATAGAGATATAAAAGACGGATCATCTTAATCCCCTCTATATCGTAGATCGTCTTTAAGACGTCAACGATAGTGACGTCTTCTTTTAAATCTTTACCGTAGGAGGAGGTATCCTGCTCAAGGATTACTACTTCCTTAATACCGCGTGAGGCGAGTAGCTCCGCTTCCTCTTTAATATCAGAGAGGCTTCTTGAGTGAAAGGGGCCTCTAATAAGGGGAATAGCGCAGAAGGCGCAGCGGTTATTACATCCCTCTCCAATGCGGAGGACCCCAGTCACTTCACTAGTTAGGAGGCGGTATTTAGTGATATCCGCTTCTAGCTCTAAGCACGGATTAGAGTCAACGTCCTGAAACTCTTTATTAAAGCTTTTATAGTTTCTTATTGGAATATATTTACTAACCTCGGGGATCTCTTTTTCTAGGTCATCTAAATATCTTTCAGCGAGGCAGCCCGTCACTACGACCTTTTTTCCTTCTAGTTTAAGAGCGTCTAGTATGGTGTCTATTGATTCTCTTTTAGCGGCCTCAATAAAGCCGCATGTATTAATAAGGACAATATCGCTATCCTCTATCTTATTAGTGACCTCATAGCCCACACTAGTAATGTAGCCTAAAATATTCTCGCTATCGACGAGATTTTTATGACATCCTAAAGAGATAAGACTAATTTTTTTCATAATGCTCTTTTTCTTATAAACACTACTAGTTTATAGATAAAGAGGACAAGAATAAAGACAAAGAAGATGAGCTTAAATAGTTTCGTCCAGGTAAAGTCAGAAGCGATCTCGCTAAATAAAGTGACATACTGACAGCTAAAGACAAGAATAGACGCGTAGCACATTAGCTCACATAACGAGGCCCAAAAGCGAAGCTTAAGGCCGCGAAGAACTATCGCCGCGACGAGAAAGAGAAGACCCACTAGGCCAAATATATAAAACGCTAAATACTGACTATCATCAACGGCGTTAGAGGCAAATATAGTTATTAGACTAAAATCCATTACTCACTCCTAAGAGCGACCACTGGGTCACGCTTTGAGGCGAGATAAGACGGAATAAGACCGCTTATGAGGGTGAGAACGAAACTGATAATTGGGAGGAAGACAATACCGTACCACGGCACAATAATCCTCATTGTGACTCCGCTATAGACCCTAATAAAGGCGATTATTGGGAAATCGAGAAGCAGGGCTATACCAACGCCAAGTAGGCCCGCTATCAGTCCAATAAGGAATGTTTCGGCGTTAAAGATACGGGAGATATCTCGCTTTCTCGCGCCCATGGCTCTAAGAATACCAATCTCCTTAGTTCTTTCAAGAACACTGACGTAGGTAATAACACCGATCATAATACACGAGACAATAAGAGAGATGGCAACGAACGCAATAAGGACATACGTTACTGAGTTTACGATACGTTCGACGCTATCCATCATGGTTGAAACATCATCGTTCAGGATGATGGCGTGCTCATCGAGATAGGCCGCTAGACTCATATATTCTTCACTCGATGGGTCACGCAGGGCGCTATCTTCTATATTAGCGTAGCGATACGCTAGATACTCGTCATATTCATCCACAAGTTTATAGATATCGTCTTTCGCGGAGAAGCTTGATGGATAGATATAAATCACATCAGGAGCCTCTTGGTCCACGATTGCGTATTTTCTCATTATGGCTTCATAGTCAGAAAGAAGAGAGAAGGAGGAACCGTCGGTGACATCATAACCGACATAGACCTTGCTACTAGTTTCTGAGACATTAAAGCAGAGCTCTTGGGCGAGAAGAATATTCGTCTGAGGAGTGTTAGTGCCCTCTCTTGTCATAGAGGCTTCCGCTTCATTCATCATATACTGAGTAAGACTTGGAAGATAACCGATACATCCATTAATCGAAGTGGAACTTGAAGCCGGATTAGGGCGGAGGACACCGACTACTTCTAGCTCAACGGTATCATCTTCTTCAATGATCTTATAAATCTCCTCATCACCCTTTTTCTCGTAGTGACCGCCTAGCTCTTCTAGGCCAGGGTATGGCGTCTCGCCATCATCGACAAATTCATAAAGTTTATAGTTTTGTGGAATGTAGTATTTTAGACCAATAAGGTCGCTATAAGTGCCGCTAAACTCGGTGTCGGGAATATTAGGTCCAAAGAGAGTGGGATCATCAAAGCCCATATAAGCATCTACCATTGATTTAACTAGGTGCTCAGGAGATATAAGTCCCATTCCGATAAGCTGATAGTCATAAAGCTGGTTATACTGATTAATAACGACGACAATCTCATTATACTTTTCAGGCATACGGCCCTCGACAACTTGATACTGCTCGTTTAAGAGATTAGAGTACTGCTGTCCGTCTTGATCTTCAGGGGCCACTGTGTAGTCATAGTCATATGCGGGGATTAGCTCATCAAAGATAGGAACATCATTGAGGTCAAAATACTCATCGAGAGTAGACATAAACTGGTCGACGAACATCTGGTCCCAAATTCCCGTGTAATGCTCTCCATAGTCAATCGTAAGAGGAGAGACCTGATAGTAAGGGATTTGTTCCACGAAAGAGGAATCTTGGTCAATAAAGATATTCATCGTAATATCATAGGTATACTGAATAGAGGATATCGATTCACTATAGGTATCTCTTACATAATCGCTATCAAGGAAATTTTTAAAATACTCAGTATCGCTTCTTGTATTCGTAGTGAGCATAGAGGCAAGCATGCCTTCCATGGAGTTATTTTGGGTAATCTTATCGGTATTAGGATAGGCCTCAAGTTCATCATTACTAGACGATGTAAAGAGACTTGTAATAAGGGAGTCCATCACTCCTGTAGAGTCGGTATTAAGCTTCATGACGTTAAGGGGGTAAGTGCTCATCGTATCGGTTTCAATATCATTAACAAAACCGCTGAAACCATTAGATATCGATAAGACTAGAGCGATACCAATAATACCGATAGAGCCGGCGATGGAGACTAATATAGTTCTCGCCATCTTCGTTCTCATATTATTCATGGTTAGACCCATCGCGGTCTTAAAGGACATCGAGGTTTGCTCTTTTTTGCCTTTTGACTCGATAACGATTTCATTATTATTAACTTTTTCTAAATATTCATTTACTTCATTTAACTCTTCTTCATCGCTAAGGGGGTCACTATCACTAATAAGAAGGCCGTCATGCATCCTAACGATACGGGTAGCGTACTGCTCCGCGAGTTCCGGGTTATGAGTAACCATGACGACAAGTCTTTCCTTAGCAAGCTCTTTAAGAAGGTCCATAACCTCAATCGAGGTCTCGCTATCTAGCGCGCCGGTCGGTTCATCCGCGAGGAGAACATCAGGGTTATTAACTAGCGCTCTAGCGATAGAGACTCTTTGCTGCTCGCCTCCTGAGAGCTGATTAGGACGAGATTTCTCTTTTCCTTTAAGACCAACCTTTTCAAGAGCGGCCATCGCTCTTTCAGTTCTCTCTTCTTTAGAGACACCGGCGATAATAAGGGCCATCTCGACGTTTTTAAGAACAGAGATATGACCAATTAAGTTATAGGACTGGAAAATAAAACCAACGGAGTGGTTTCTAAAGGTATCCCAGTCTCTATCGGTATAGTCTTTAGTGGAGGTTCCGTTAATCACGAGGTCACCGCTACTGTAGCGGTCAAGTCCTCCAATTATATTTAAAAGAGTGGTCTTCCCACATCCAGATTGACCTAAAATAGCGACGAATTCGCTACGCCTAAAATTTATACTTATTCCTTTAAGTGCATTAACAGTGGGTTGGTTTTTACCAACATAATCTTTTGTGATGCTATCAAGTTTTAACATAGATGTTAACCGCTCCTATCCGTAAATCTAATAGAATCACACCCGCGATATATATTTTATAATATAAAAATTTTTTTTCAAATATTTTTAATATAATTAAAAACATATATAATAACGTTAAGGAGATATATAAATATGGCTAAAAAAACAAGAAAAGAAAAACGAGCGGAAAAGAAAGAAGCTAGGAAAGCAAAAAAAGCCGCGAAAAAAGGAAATAGCACTACCGCTAAGACAAGCAGC
>JAJQAM010000002.1 GCA_021203805.1 Coprobacillus sp. | reverse complement strand
AATGATACAAAAATTGTTATTTAATGAATTACAATAAATAACTAAAAATCTACTAGTTAATTACTATTATGGCAGAAAATAACACATTAGATAATCTTGATTCGCTTCTTGAAAAGGGTCAGTATGACCTTATTATTAAGCTTACCGAGGGAGCGAGTGATGTCGATTCTCTCTTCCCAAGACTCCTTTCGCTATACGCCACGGCGGAGATGGGAAAAGCCGAGCGTCTAATCGACCAATACTATGATGTCTTAAAGGCGGATCTCCCCTTACTTATCAAGATAAGTATTGAGTCTCTTATGGCAGCGAATATGTTTGATGTCGCTCGTAATAGACTTCAGTTTTATAGCTCTAAGCCCTATGAAAGTCAGGAAGTAGAAGAGCTTTTAAAGCTCTACCCCGAAAAGATAAAGGAAGCGGAGATTGCTTTCTATAAGGGAAGCGGGGAGAAAAAGAGTATGGAGGAGATGGAAAAAATCCTTCAGTCTAGCACTAAAGATGAAGAGGTTCTCTCCGTTATAACCACCTTAGAAAAGGAAGAGGTAAAGGAGTTTACTCCTTTACTCACTGAGATAGTGGCCTCTTATCCAACCTTCTCGGTAAGAATATACGCTCTCCTCTCTCTTATCAGTAACGGAGTAAATGCTCCCATGACCTTCCTAGATAAAGATAGGCATAAAGTAACCCTCACAAGTGCGGACTACGCCCGTCTTAACTCTTCTGAAGAGCTCGAAGAGCTCACCTATCAGCTTAATGAGAAGCTTGATGATCCCTCACTAGTTAATGTGGCGATGTCACTTTATCCCATATATGTTCTCTACTATTTCCCAAGTGTTATGGAATCTGACTCCCTCGTTTTAGGAGCGGCCCTTGAGGTCGTCGCGCATGAATACATGGGCGAGGAAGCAGACATGGAATCTATTATCTCTAAATGGGGAGTGGACCCAGAGCGCCTCACTCTCGTCTCGGCTCAGGTTAAAAAGGCCAGTGATAATTTTAAATAATATTCACTTTGTTTATTCATATATTGAATAAAGGGATTAATTTCGCTATAATTTAAAGTTACACGTAAAGGAGTAAAAGTTAAATATGAATACTAGAACAGTGAATGTCCTTACCGACTGCCACGTGGAAGTGGAAGTTGAAGTGGATAAAGACATTTGGCAAGACGCGCAAAAGAAAGCATTTACTAAGCTAGCGCAGGATGTCGAAGTCAAAGGTTTCCGTAAAGGAAAAGCCCCAGATAACATTGCTAGAGAGCATATCGATCCCCAAAAACTTATGGATGAAGCCATTTCTTCCCTTCTCCAAGCTCTCTACACCGAAGTATTAACTGAAGAAAATATTGTTCCATATGCTCAGCCAAAAGTGGAAGTCACTAAGCTCAGTGATACTGATCTCACCGTTAAATTTACTGTGACCACCGCTCCACATGTGGAGCTTACCCAGTATAAAGACTTTGAACTCGGCAAAGCCGAGCCCTCAGTCAGCGAAGAAGAAGTTGAACAGGCCGTGAAAGAAACCCAAAGCGAGAACGCCACTCTTGTCCCTAAAGAAGGTGTCTCCGCCGAAGGCGATACTGTGGTTATCGACTTTGTCGGTGAAGTAGATGGTAAGGCTTTTGACGGCGGGAGCGCTTCTAACTACGAGCTTGAACTCGGCTCTCATTCCTTCATCCCTGGCTTTGAGGAGCAGCTTGTTGGAGTGGCCGCTGAAACAAGCCTAGACGTTAACGTCACCTTCCCAGAAAACTATATGGAAGACCTCGCCGGTAAACCCGCGGTGTTCCATGTCACGGTCCATGAAGTGAAAGAGAAATCCCTTCCCGAGATCGACGATAAGTTCGTCGAAGGCCTAGAAATGGAAGGCGTAAAGACCGTGGCTCAGCTCCGAGAGAGTAAAAGAAAAGAGCTCCTCGAGAGTAAAACCCATGAAGCAAGAGACGCTTATCTCAATCTCCTTCTCGACTCCATCGCGGAGAAAGCAACGAAGATTGAAATTCCTCAGGAGATTATCGACTCTCAGGTTGAAGCCTCTAGAGAAGACACCGAAAACCAGATGGCTCAGTCTGGAATTACCCTTGAGCAGTACCTTCAAATCGTGGGTCAAAGCGAAGAAGACTTTATGGCCCAGCTTGAAGCCTCTTCTTATAGAAGCGTTCGTAACTACTTCATCCTTGAAGAGGTCAGTGAGCTAGAAGATATTACCGTCGAAGACGCCGACCTAGAGTTTGAATACGCCCGTATGGCGGAAGCTTATCACATGAGTATTGATGACGTCAGAAAAGCCCTAGCGAGTCAGGTCGAGCAGTTCCGAGAAAGCGTTAAGTTCTCCCGCGTTGAGGACTTCCTCTACCGCTCCAATAACTAATAAAATTAGTTAGCTAAATCATATATGTTATAGATAGGAGGAATATATGGCCGAAAATAACGATAAATTAATCCTTCCTCTTCTCGTCACAAAAAGTGTCGTCCTTTATCCTGGAGTAAATCAAAACATCGACGCTGGAAGAGAGATCTCTCTTAAAGCGATTGATGCTTCAATGAATAACTCCTCTTCCCTCATTTTTGTGACCACTCAGTATTCTCCTGATATCGATGATATTAGGGGAGAAGACTGCTATACTGTGGCGACATTATGCAAGATAACAAGCTCCACTCAGCGGGGTAAAAGCGTTAAAGTCAGACTTCAACCCATCGATAGAGTGGACCTCTCTCTCATCTCTCTTAATGATGATGGTTTCTTTGTCTGTGAAGGCGTGGTCCGTAAAATAGATGAGTATGACCCCGCCACCGGAAAAGCCGCAATCGATTCCCTCTCTAGCCTCATGGAGAGTATGCCCGAGGTGATGATGGGAATGCCTAAAGAAAATATGAACGCCCTAGCGAGAATTAAAGACGCGGATCTCTACTGCTACGAGATCGCCGCTTCTCTTTCTCTTCCAACGGAGAGAAAGCAGAAGATTCTCGAAGCGAATAATATAACGGACCTAGTTGACCTAGTAACAGAAGGTCTTCTCTCTCAGAAGCAGCAAAATGATATCGAAAAAGATATCCAGTCAGATATTAGAGAAAACGCTGAAAAGCAGCAAAAAGACTACTTCCTCCGAGAGAGGATGAAAGCCATTAAAAAAGAGCTTGGCGAAGATGAGGCTAGTGATATCGATGCCCTCCTCAAAAAAGCGGAGGATAACCCTTATCCAGACGCTGTTAAAGCGAAGGTCAAAAGCGAAGCGAAGAAATATGAAATGATGCCTCAGGGAAGCCTAGAAGGAGCGCTTGTTTTGTCCTACATTGAGACCCTTCTTAATGTCCCGTGGTATGAAAAAACAGAAGATAATAATGATTTAAGCGAAGTCGAAAGAATTCTCGATGAAGATCACTATGGTCTTAAAGAGCCTAAAAAGAGAATTACCGAATACCTCGCTGTTAAGCAGCTTACGGGAAATTTAAAATCCCCGATTCTCTGCTTCTACGGTCCCCCAGGATGCGGTAAGACTTCCCTTGGGAAGTCAATCGCAAGAGCCCTTGGAAGAAAGTTTGTTAAAGCCTCTCTTGGAGGAATTAGCGATGAAGCGGAAATTAGAGGGCATAGAAGAACCTACGTCGGCTCAATGCCCGGCCGTATTATAAGCGGCATGGTGAGAGCAGGCGTTAATAACCCAGTGTTTTTACTCGATGAAATCGATAAGGTCGCTTCATCCTACAAAGGCGATCCTAGTAGTGCGCTTCTAGAGGTTCTTGACCCCGAGCAAAACTTTGCCTTTAATGATAACTTTATTGAAGAGCCTTATGACCTTAGCGATGTCCTTTTTATCTGCACCGCTAACGACCTTGAAAATATTCCCGCTCCACTTCGCGATAGGCTTGAGCTTATCGAGATTAGCTCTTATACCGAGTATGAAAAGCTTCAGA
>JAJQAM010000050.1 GCA_021203805.1 Coprobacillus sp. | reverse complement strand
AGAATTTGACCATGTAGTTCTCCCATAATTCCTCCTTTCTTTTAAAATTAATAATTTCCGTAATAACCTAGGACCGCGCTTCTCGTGACTGAGATAGTAAAGTCCGAGGAAATGATAAATAGTGAAATATCACGTGAGAGAGAAATAACAACGGTATCTCCGTATCCGTTAACACTCTCTCCGTTTTCTGTATCGACATTACTTGTAAGAGTAATGCCGCTGGAATTAAGACCATAGGTAAGCTCGATATTATTAAGAACATACCCATCAAAATAACCAGCTTGCATAATGTCATAGGCGATGTCGTTAGCGGTGTTTTGAAGCGATGTATAGGCCGCTTGAATGGTGATAAGATCCGCTCCAAAGAGGAAGGCAATCGCGACAAAGAGTAAAGATATAATTAAACCGATATTAGAGGACACTGATGACATCTCCTAGCATTGAAATAATTCCGAAGGTAAGACAGATAGTAAAGACCGCAGTGCCCACCATTGGGAAGACACTAGCGCTATCAATAATCTTTTTATTCTTTTCAAAGGACATTGATCTACTTTCATCATTAAGCCTTTCAAAGAGATAGACAAACTTACTCATATAAGTGCTCTCATTTCCCTGATCAATCATTTGGAAGAGAACAATGAGGATGTCCTCATAGTGCTGATCGGTGAAGTTAGAGGCAAAAGTGAGAAAAGGCTCAATTGTCTTATCACTATCAATATCGGATAGGAGTCGTTCAACTTTCTCTCTCATCCAGTTTGAAAGGTATGGAAGGGAAAGCTGAAAGGACTGATACACATTTATTCCATTAACGATATAAATCTGTAAATAAGTAAGAAGAGAGACAAATTCTTCGCTATGGGCCTCCTCAAGAGTTTGTTTTTTACCGATGCGGGATGAATAAATCCAGTAGTTAAAGATGGCAATAACCGCTACAAAGACAACAAGCTCGGTATAAGAGAAATAAAAGTAAGTGAAGAGGGCGCCGACAGCGATAATGATGATATTACCGGCTACTGGGAGGGTGTATTTTTTAGTGGACTTGGTTTCGCTCTCCCCGGTCTCATCACTCTTTTTATTGCGTTTGAAGCGCTTCTTTTTATTTTCGCTATTTTCATCCACTACTTCTTGCTCTGCGGCGTTATCTACTTCTTCATTTTTCTTTTTTCGACGATGAAAGAATTTTTTCATAGATCCACCCCCTTAATTCTTTGATTTTTAATACGAACTGAGACAAATTCGATGGTGAATAAGATGAGTCCAAAGATAATAACAATACCGACTATATAGACCACTGAAGTGGCAAGGGAAGAGAAGAAATCAGTAAGGGCAAACCTAATAAAGATAGGAATAATAAGGGCAAATGCCCAAATAGAGCCAATACTAATCATTTTGGAGCGGTTGTATTTATTAAGAGACACAACGCTGACTTCAATTTGCTTAACTTCGTTAAGAACATACTCTGACATATCTAAGATATTGCCTCCGTTATCTTCATAAAGCTGAATCACGTTAAGGAAGGCCTCATAAATAGGAAGATTAAAGAAGGTAGATAAGTATTTAAGCTTTTCCGAGCCGCTCATCTGGGAGAGATCGCCAATCTCATTAAATTTAGAGAGGTCAAGAGTTTCAAAGACCTTCTCAATTCCGTTAGTGGCGTTTTGATAAACAGAGATCGAGGTCACAACATTATTAATGAGGTTATAGGCAAGGTGAATTTTATCCTGCTTATGTTTTTCTTTTTTAATTAATCTTTCTGTTCTAAAGATGAAGTAGAAAAGAAAAATAAGACCAATCACTAGGCTTAGGAAAAGCTGAGTGGTACTTACCCAAAATATAAACCCCATAAGGAATGAAACTAGGATATAAATTAGATAGTTATTTTTCATTCTTGCCCCCTTTAAAGGTGTTATAAAAATCCATCGAACAATCAAGAATATCTCTTAATAACGGACTATTTTTCATTATTTTATGATAGGTAGCCCCATCACCATGATTGACATAAATTGTGTTTTTGCTTCCGTCTCTATCGACTTCCATAATCTCTGAGATGTAGCGGGAAATGTGTCCTTCACTCGCTCTTTTCTCAACGTAGACGTAAAGCGGAAAGTTGTAATAGACATCATTTAAGACATCGCTGTAATTGAGTTTTTTGTCGCCGCTCATAACCATCATGGCAATCTTCTCTGGCATAGAGTAAGCGTCGCTTGCGTGAACGGTTGTAATGATAGAGTGGCCTGTCATTTGAGACTGGATGATATTTATCATTTCCACCCCTCTTGTTTCGGCGATAATTATCCAGTCAGGGTTATTTCTTAAAGCGGTGCTAAGAAGATTTTCCATAGAAGTGGCACTTCTTTTAGCGTCCACTCTCCAAAGGGTGATATCGCACTTTGAGTATTCGTGGCAGAAATCAAGTTCAAGGACCTGATCAATGACGATGACTCTTTCTGACTCTGGAAGCTTTGAGATGAGATATTTTTGAAGCTCAGTCTTTCCAGATGAGGTTTCCCCACCGATTATAATAGGGATGCGCAGCTTGACGGCGTGAATAAGAAGTTCTCTAACAAGCGGGGTAAAAAAACTACATTCATCCTCAATTTGAAGCTTTTTTCTACCTATTCTAATGGAAAATGTAGTTACATCCTGACCTATATACTTACTTATAGTGTGATGAATCGCGCTTATTCGATAAATAGAGAGCGAGACATCTAGGATGGGGTTAGTGAAGGAAAATTGCTCCTGGGTGTAGTTAGAGAGCTGGCGGATAAAGTTATCCGCTTCCTCATTAGTTACGGTAAAGTCGGCTTTTTGCCTTCCCCTATAGTTATCCATATAGTAGAGATCTCTTCCGTTATATGAGATATCGGTAATAGAGGGAACTTTTAAGAGGGGGGATAAAAAAGAGCTTTCGATAAATTCCACCGCTTTATCGTTCATTAGATTCCTCCTCTAATGCTATAGGTCATGGTTTTAGAAAAGTTACAATATGACGCGACAGCGCAGTTAAGAGTGATATCAACTTCCGTATTTTTACCGGTTAGGATGCGATTTCCATTCTCATCAAGGCCGTAATATTCAAATTGCGGTATTTCACATTTGTTATAGAGACTTCCTAAACTAGTTTGATAGTAAGTAAGGACATTATCGCGAAGAAGCTCCTCGTTAAACTCTGGCTCATCAATGACAAAGAGAGAATTGGCCACGACCGCAAGCGGCATATTCTCAACGACATCATTTAAAGTGCTTACCTGAAAATAGATATAGAAATACTCACTACACATACAGGCAAATAGAATGGCCACAAAAAGATTAATCATATCTTTTTCCTATAATGCAGTACTCTGAAGTAACACAGTTAGCACCGAAATGCTCTTTACTGGTGTAATAAGTGAGATATTTATAAAGGGTAGCCTTGTTGTAGCCTACGCCCTCAAAAACCAAGATATATTCGTTATTAGCGGCTTCCTCTTGCTTGCCGCGTGGGATATAGAAACTAGTTGTTTCTTGATAGTTATCGCTAAGAGGCTTAGCGCCGCTATACATCTCAAGCGTGGATTTATTGACATAATATTTATCGCTTGATAATGGCGAGAGACTAACATCCATGTAATCACCTTCAATGTCAGGCCTAGAGATATCAACATCGAGACGGAATGTATACTCTCCAAGATCCTTAGTGATATTTGGATAGAGATTAGCGTAGTCTACGACTGCGATATAAGCGTTTTCAAATAAAGATTCATCATAAGAGCCTAAATCACCAGGGGAATACATAAAGGTGTCTGTATAGTTAAGCTCGTTAGAGTTTTCAGGACTAAGCCCGCCACTTAGCCTAGAAAAGTTATAAGATTCCCAGTTAATCGTTTCCTTTTCTAGCGTTGAATACTGATAATAAAGATGACGGGGCTCTACTGAGTTTTTCATTTGATAAGTACCGCCGCTCGTGTAAAAAGTAGAAGATACTTCCACTATAGGATAACCAGTATTTATATTGGTTCCCTTTTCATAAAGAGCAAATGTCACGTCATAGTGACTCGCTTTGTCTAGGTCTTCGTATCGAAAGCCAAAAGTCCATGTTGTTTTTTGACCATTCTTTAATATGCCATATGTTTCCATATGTTCACTGCAGGTATAGTCATGATATCCATTAGAAATAAAAATAACTGGAAACACGGTTAACATGGCTGAGGTGTCAGTGCAGGAACAATCTACAGTAACCTTTAAAGTATCAACATTAGAGCTTGCGGGACCTATTAAAGTTGTATATATATCAATAGAAAAATTTGAATAAGATAAAGAATAAGTACTTATTCCATAAGACGCTAAAGGCGAAACCGCTGTTATGAAAAACATGAGTTTAGTTAGCATCCTTTACCTCGCTAAAGTAATTAATGAATTGGTGCATGGCGACTTTCTTTTTCTTTTGAAAGTCGCTTCTTGAATATTTTTTAATCCACCAATCAGCATAGTCTTGATAGAAGAATTCATTATTAATGATGTCCTTCTCTTCATCGGTTAATAAATTAAATGCTTCGTTTGTGTTTTCAATATAAGACTTAGCCTCTTCTAGGTTAGTGGAGCCGAGCATCGCTCCATTACTTCTCCTCACTCGGTCTTGATAAAAGAAATAAGTTATCGAGATATCCTTAATAATACTTATCATTTCTTTGTAACTATCTTTTGCCATAAGTTGCCTCCTACTAATATGTATTAGAAGAAATGCTCTTTTTTTGGCAAAAAAAATTTAAAAACTTTAAAAAAGATATATAATTTACCTATAAAGTTGGGGATATGAATAAATAATGATTGTTTTAGCGGGGGCAAGTGCATCGGGGAAAACAGAAGTTGCTAAGCAGTTAGCGGACTTTTTTAATATAAAAAAAGTGGTGACCACCACCACAAGAGAAAAAAGAAATGGAGAGAGAGACGGAGTGGATTATCACTTCGTAGATAAAGATACATTTCTTAAGATGCTATATGACGATAAGTTCATCGAATATACCGAGTTTAATGATAACTACTACGGAAGCACTAAAGATGGAATCAATCTTAAAACGAGTGTGGTAATTGATCCAGAGGGACTTAAAAGCTATATGGCCCTTAAAGACCCATCAATTATTACATTCTACTTAATGTCCACTGAAGAAGTAAGATTTGAAAGAATGATGCTTAGAGGGGATAACGTTGAAGACGCAAGAAAAAGAATTATAAATGATAGAACTGCCTTTGCGGATGAAAAAATCCCTGATGTCGACTTTAGAGTAAACTCCCAGACTCAAAACGTCGAGCAGGTAACAAGGGATATCTATCAAAAATACATCGAAGAACTTACTAAAAGAGGCTATACAATATAGTCCTTATATAAATGTAAATAAATAGGATTAATAGAGGCGGTTACTTCGTAGCCGTTTTCTTTTTCATTTATCTCCCTGACGTACGCGTGCTTATACACGCTCTCCTTATTAATCTCATAAGGAAGGAAGAGATGAGCGGGTATCCACTCACTCGTGAGAGAGGAAAAAATGAAGTCGAGAATGAGATCAATATCGTCATCATTTTCAAGGGAGATTAGAAGCTCGTTTTCACGGGGTATTTTATTCAAATTAGCGTTTTCTAGGTCACTTTTGCTGAGTAAATGAATAACTTTTTGTTTGGGATTTACCTTTTTTGACTCTAAAAACTCCTCGGTATATTTAATGAGGTCTAAATAATCCGGATTAGTGGTATCCACTATATCAATAACTAGGTCAGCGTGTCCATATTCGTTGTAATAGGGCGATAAATTTCTCATAAATAGGTCGGGATTATTATAGATGAGGCCAGTGCCGTTCATGAGGTAAAAATTAGGATAGCGATAATTCTTTATAAGCTTATATTTTGGCTCTAAGGTAAAGGACTCTCTCTTTGTTCCAGCGCCGGTGAGCCTAGTTAGTAGTTTATTATATAGAGTGGATTTCCCGGCGTTAGGATAGCCCACTAAAGAGACAATCGGGCATCGACTGTCATAGTATTTGCTGACCTTTTTATCTCTCTCTTCTACGAGGCTAGAGAGAACCTTTGAAGAGCTTTTTAGATAGCTCTTTCTTCTTCTTATTTCACTATTAGCGCTTCTAGTGCTCTCGGCTCTTAAATCGGCGTCCCCTAGGTCAAGCTCAACAAATAGCTGAGTAACTATAGTCTTAGACATCTCGCTTTTAGCGTTTAGACTAATAAAGTTAGTCACTAAATCAGAGTATTCAATAAAAGGAATCTTAAAGTAATGATAGAAGGTCTCTCTTTGCTTCTTTGTGAGATCCATAGGAAGGATAAGAGTGTATTCCCCTTCCTCAGCACTACTTTCCACGAGCTCATCGATATCATCGACAAGTTCGAAGAACTTGTCGCTATCAAAATAATATGTCTCATCAATTGGGGCTTTTTCGCTTTCATCTTCTTCAGAGGTGACAATAACCTGTAGCGGAAAATAAAAAAAACATGAGCACATCTCAAAGAGAAAGTCTCTTTGATGAAAGTCATTGATATCTAAAAGTAAAATACCGTACTGTATTGGTTCACTCGATTTCATAAATTCTCCAGTTATAATAGCCGTACACAGCTAAAACAATAAGAGCGATAGCAATAACCGCAATTATAAGAATAATAATTAGGATATTCCTATCGGTTTTATTATGAATATCGAACTTGTGTTCATTTTCACCTCTTTCTTCAAGAGGATCGTCTTTTCTAATATTAGGCATGCCTATATTATACAATAAAGAGAAAAAATACATACAAAAAATCCCTCATAAAGAGGGATTAATTGTATTAAGGATAAAACCTAATTACTTTTGTTCTTGGGCAATTCTCTTTACCCAATCGATGGAGTGGACTTCGCCTTGTTCAAGGTCATTCTTCTCCATGAGTTCATTGATGAGAACAATAGCTCTTCTAAGGGAGAGAGGTGATCTCACTTTGAACACAAGAGGAATCTCTTGATAAATGGCAATGTCACCAGCATCTTGCACAGGGATTGTGCTTTCCGCATAATCACGAGGATCAAGAGCATAGTAGAGTTTGAGACTCTTACCCGCAATGGTAATTTTGATGTAGGTCTTACGATGTAGACGGAAGGTATCACCGCTGTTAGAAACACGGGACTTCACGCCGTAAGAGAGAATTGTGTTTTTAAGGACATTATAATTGTCCTTCATCTCAGCATCAGCAGTAACAATTCTCTGCTGGAATGGAATACGTACTATTTTGCTGTCGTCAACAGTCGCAATAGTGGAAACAACATCAGGAGTAGTTTCGACTACTGGAGCTGGTTTAACAACTTTTTTCTCCTCGTGGGTCTCGGCGGTAACTACAGGAGTTTCACCGATTGCAACAAGTTGATCGTCTTGGGTTATAGCAGTCTCACCATTAGTGTAGATATTAACTACAATTGGTGAACCATAATCCTCGTCGCTGCACTCATCCCATTCTTCACATGGATGATGCTCATCATCATCGCAACTTCCTTCGTGGGCAACACCACCTTCGTGATGTTCATGACCCCCTTCGTGATGGGTGTGATGGTGGGCAACTACGCCGGTTGGAACTGGTCCGTTGAAATATTGGACCACAAGAGGACCACCGAATGTTGTGCTAACAGGACGAGGCTCGCCGGTCCCGCAATTAGCAAGTTCTTCTTTAACAGTCTCTCTCACAACCTCTTTAAGTCTTTCGACAATGTCACCAGACTCGCAAGTGCTAGGCTCTTCAGCATGAGCAACTTCTTCGACAGGAGCAGCTGGAGCAACTTCTTCAGCATCAACTTCTGGCTCTGGCTCAGTCACAAATAATGGAATTGGCTCTGGCTCAACTTCTTCAGTATCTGTGTACTCGTCAAATGGATTCTCCTCTTCGGTCTCGAGTTCTTCTTCAAACTCAACTTCCTCATCGGTAACCACAACATGTCCTTTGCATGTGCGAACAAGGCACATAATCCAGAAGACAATAGCGAATACACAGCCAAGAGCATAAACAACCTGGTAAACGAGATTATAGGAGAACGCAAGTGCACCTATAGTTCCGTCGCTAAAATTGTTAATGTTAGAAACAATGAATGACATGAAGCCGTTGACCTCAGCGGTGCCAGCCATATCAAACACACCAGCAGTAAGAACTAAAACAGGTAAGATACCTAACATGACCCAGCCGTTCTTCTTAACACAGGCCATGACAATGGAAACAATAAGAAGTATTACGAATACAATGAGTGTGAGATATCCAGCAAGTAAATTTGGATTTTCCCAGAGAGTACTCCAATCGTATGCTTCAGATCCAAACTGGAAGTAATCAGTGATTTGCTTTAATTGGACATTATTAATATAGTCCACCATGCCCACGCCCTCGCTCGCGAGGAAGAGCCACTGAAGGACCCACCAAACTACGAAGACAACAACAAGGCATAAAGTAATGATACCGATCACAAATAAAGATTTTGATTTCTTTTGATCTTTCATAGTAGAATCTCCTTTATGTTTAATATTTTAATTATTTTTTAGATTTTTGCAAAAGAAAAATGCAGAAAAAAGCGCAATTTAACCCTTTAATTTTGATATCTATAAAAGGAGGGGAGAACTGCGCTTTTTTTAACGTTTATAAATTTCAATATTTTTTTAATATTTTATAGGTAATGTATTGTAGTTTTTAATTTTTCTAAATAGTTTTTGGTGATCCCACCCGGAATCGAACCGGGGATTAGACCTTGAGAGGGTCTCGTCTTAACCTCTTGACCATGGGACCACGATACTATTTTATAACAAAGAAATCATATGTTCAATTCTTTGTTTACTACGCTCTAAACCCAATACTCGCATCACATAATAGAGATTTGGGGAGTTTTTCCTACAAGTTAAAGTAATTCTTAGGATTTCGGCGACATCAGCTACCACTCCTTTGTATTTTTCAGGATTTTCTTTAAAAGAGCGGTTATTTTCCGCGAAACCAATATTTACTGCAATGTTTTTAATATTTCCAAACCAAACTGACTCATCCTCAGGCAAATTAATATTATTTAATAGAGCACTTAATACTGTTTTGATTTCTTCATTAGTAAATTTCTCGCGATTAAAGGGAAGATTACTAGAATTTGAAACTAAATCGCTATATATTTCATCGTAGAAAAATCCAACTGATTCGTAAATGTTTGAATATTTAAAATAGTCTTTCCTTGGATTTTCCCTTTCTCTTTCAATATTCATAATCTCTTCAAAATAATTTCTGTCGCGTTCTACAAGGTTTTTAAGAGCGGGATTATAAGCATTTGCATACTCTAAAATCGCGTCAGTAATCTGCGTTTTTGTGTAATTCGCAAGGATTTCTCTTGAAAAGAAGCTTAATTTATCGATATCAAAGAGCGAGCCGTCAGATGACATCTTTTCGAAGGAGAAAACAAACTGATCCATATCTTTAAAATGATGCTGGAAAATCCACTCCTCAAAGTTCGTGTTAGCGAGGGTCATAAGATACATAATGACCGCTTCACATGGATAGCCCTCTTCTATGAAATATGAAACTGCTGCTTCCGCATCAAGTCTCTTAGATAGTTTTCTTTTGTGACCTTCATCATCGAGTTTAAGTATGAGAGGGATGTGGGCATACTTAGGTGGCTCCCATCCAAGGGCTTCGAATAAGTCTAAATGGATGGGGAGAGATGCAATCCACTCCTCACCTCTTATTACAGTTGTGGTTCTCATAAAGTGATCATCGACGACATGAGCAAAATGATATGTTGGGAGACCATCACTTTTGAAAATGACAATATCCATATCGTTTTGGGCAATATCAAAATCTTTATGAATTAAATCATGAACTTTAATCTTGTGGATATGATTGCCAAGTGATTTAAAGCGAATTACATAGGGTTTACCGCTTTCAATAAGCTCTTTACGCTCATCATTTGATATAAAGCGGTATTTAGCAAACTGTCCGTAATAGCCCGGAAGAATTTTAGCGGCTTCTTGCTGTTTTCTAATCTCGTCTAGTTCTTCCTGCGAGCAGAAGCAGGGATAAGCCCTACCAATCTCGAGAAGGTGCTTTATAACTATTTTATATATATCAGCGCGCTTAGACTGGACATAAGGACCATAATCGCCCTTCTCTTCGCTTCCAAGAAAACCCTCATCAGGTACAATATTAAAGGCCTTTAATTGATCAAAAATAATAGTGCGGGAATTTTCGACTTCTCTTTTGGTGTCGGTGTCTTCAAGTCTCACAAAGAAAACACCACCTGTTTGAGTGGCAACCTTACGGCAAACCATCGAAGTGAATAAAGAGCCAGTATGCAAAAACCCAGTCGGAGAAGGCGCAAACCTTGTAACTTCCGCCCCATTTGGTAAATCTCTTTTAGGATATCGCTTCTCTAAATCATCAATAGTAAGCGTGACATCAGGAAAGATAAGATCGGCTATTTCTTTATCGCTCGTCATAACATCCCTTTCTTTTTATATTGCATAATCTCCTCGTTTTGCTATAATAATCATACTGAAGTTGCAGGTGTAGTTCAGTGGCAGAACACTACCTTGCCAAGGTAGATACGCGGGTCCGATTCCCGTCACCTGCTCCATTAAATGAGAGAGTCTCTCTCTTTTTTTATTTAACGATAGTTAGACCAGAAACCTCCATCATCGGGCCCACTATCATCACTACCGCTATTATCATTGTTAGTGGAATCATCGTTTGACTCATTATTAGGACTATTAGGCTGCTGATCTCGATAGGCATCGGGATCAATACCTTGCTCTCTCATCTGGTCCTCCATCGCTCTTCTTTGCTGCTCGGCCATCTGAGCTTGCTGGGCGTATCGATCAGCCATCATCGCGGCGTATTTAAGATTAGAATTATCATATTCCTTGCCCCATTTTTCATAGAATGAAATACTTGCGGGCATATAAAACGGCATAAAGAAGAAGATAGCAACAAAACCGCCCACAATTCCAAGCATTGAAGGATAGTAATAATAGCCGCCAAAGCTATCAACAAAGAAATATAAGAGGACAGCGGTTAAAACATATCCAAAAACATATAAACCAATGATTGGTCCTAGCATTGACCAAAGATCTTTTCGGTATGGAGAGCCGACATTACGACTTGTCATTGAGAATGTATTATTTACAGATGCAGGATTAACCGATGGATGTCCCTGACGGTAATAAATAGTAAGAGACGATTTAAATACACAGAAAATAAAGAAGATAACAGGGACCGCCATAGTGGGCATAGAAGCAACCGCAAGATAGGTCATATAAAGCCTATAAGCTTCATCTCCAAGCACATCATAAACTTCTCCAAAGGTAGGATAAGAAGTTGTAATAGTAGAAAGTCCATTAATCATCTCCTCATAAAGACCAGGATCAACGCTTTGACATACTAGCATCGCGACCATCTCAAAAATGATGGAGCAGAGTAAATAGGCAATAATATAGAAAAGAAGCGATCGCCAAAAACTAAACACACCACGACTTTTTCTATTAAAAAAGGCAGCAAAATCAGAGAAATACGACTTAATGCTTATTTTCTCACCGCTTTTATAAATCTTATAATGAGCGCTTAAAGTGGCGTAAAAGAACGGAAGAATAATAAGAGGAATTAAGACAATAATAAGAATTGCGGTGTAGGAATAGAGCCCAATAAGGAGAACAGCGCAGGTAATTAAAATGAAAATAAAGGATAATATCCAGTTTGAGGCCCATTGACCACGATAAATACTCATGGCATTTCGCCATAAGCCTTGTGGCACTGGCTGATCATTATCGATAATATCACCGTAATTATCGCTCATTTCTCTTTCCTTTCTTCTCGTTTAGGTTCATTCTAGCGAGTTCATTAACTTTAATTGAGAGCTGATCTTCATAGAGGCTTGTTACATCCCTTGCCTCAATATCGTTTACAAGTGTGGCAAGTTTGCTTCTATTCGTCACAAAATACTGTCTCGATTCATTCATGATTGCAATATTGCAATCATCATTTACTAAGACTATACCTATAATTGACGAATTTTCAAAGTTTGTCAAGTTTTCAATATCACGGGAATAATCACTTATAAGCCCTAAAGGATTGGATATATACTGCCTTTTCCCATTAACAGGAGTGAAAATGAGGGACCCGTCTTGCCCTTTTCCCGCTAAATCGCCGTGATAATACTGGTCAATAATGACATAGACGAATTTATCTCCAAAAAGGAAATGATCTATGGTGTGTTTGTTGCCGTCTTCATCATTAAAGCCAAAATTATTGATGAGATAATAATCGTTAAGAAGTGCTATCTTATAAACCCTTTTGTAGTATAACTTTACGAAGTTATTTTTGCAGTAAACGTTCTTCACTGGATACCATAAAACAAAGGCTAAAATAAGTAGGCCAATAAGAATGACAAAGACAATATAGAAGATTTGAATCCCGCTCATTCTAACGTTGAAACCACCTTATCAGAAATCATGACATCATAAAAAGTCTTCCCGTCATGAGACGTTCCAATAGCCAAAGCGCATATAAGAGCCCCTAGTCCCACTGTGACAAAGGAAAGAAGACTTACCATTATCGCGCGACCGCACATCTTAGAGCATTTCAAAGGATTATTCTCACTATCCACATACTGAATAGAAAATAGTCTCATCCCAAGTGTGCACCCTTTAAGTGCTAATGAAGGGACATATAGATATAGAAAACACACAATTAAAGCAAAAACGAAGGAAAGAGCATACATAGTAGTAATTCGAGTGGTTAGTGTTCCTTCATTTAAAGCCCCTACATAATTAATCGTCGAGGGAATAATGAATAAACTAATGAGCACAACAATAAAAAGCCCATCAATTAGGGAAGCATATAATTTATTTCGTTTAATTCTCTTTTCTTCGAGCATGGCTTTATTTTATCAAAATAAAGGTTAATATAAAGTAAAAAGGCTAATCATATATAGTTTCACCGCTAAGGGCGGCTTTTATAAAGCGGTCAATTTCCTCATTGCTTACTTTATGGGAGGCAGGAATATTATTGATATCAATCCAGCTTACTTCATCAGTTTCGTATTCATGTTCATGAAGATCTCCCACTATCTTTGCTTCAAAAATAATGGCGTATTCAGGAACAGAGGTTGGTTTCTTAAATGGGGTGCGATTAGTAATACCGACAAGTCTAACTATCTCAATTTCCGCTCCGGCTTCTTGCATACACTCCATTTTGGCGGTTTCTGCGGGGGAATTATATAAATCGCACCACCCTCCAGGTAAGGAATAAGTATGAGTATTTGCCTCTCTTACCATAAGGACTTTATCTCTTGCCTCATTGAAGATTACCGATCGAACACTAACGTTAGGTGTGGGATAGACATCCCTTTCAAAATAGTTATTTCGATCTAATTTAACATCTTGAAAATCCTCGAGAAACTGTTTGCTTAAATCATTAATTTCCCGGTAGTTAGTAAGGGCATATTCATCCTTAGAGCAGACAAGTCCAATTTTGGCAATCGACTGAACTTTTATAATGAAATCGTATACATATTTGCTATCCATACCTATATTTTAATCTTATTTAACATTTTATTAAAAATGTTTTAACATATTATGAAGTTAGGACCCCTTATAATATGGAACTTTGGCTTATAACAATTATTATCATCGTCGCGGTTATTATCGTAGGATTAGGAATCTTTTTTGCTACTGGTATATATCATGTCAAAGAAGGCCGCGTCTTTATTATGGAAAAATACTACGAGTTTTATACCCTTTTAGAGCCGGGTTGGTATTATTTCATGCCGCTTATATATCATAGAAGAGCCTGGTACTCCACTGAAGTGCAGTGCCGAACATATACCTTAGAAAATAAAAATACGATTAATATCTACTATAGAATAGTAGATGTCGTAAAATACCACTACGGTGCTGTCAAAATATATGATCATCTTATGAGTATTGTTAATAGCGGTGAGCCTTTAACAGATGATTTACTTAAAGAAAAATTCCTAGAAATAGGAATTGAATATATTAAGATTGAAGACGCTAGAAATAATGCTGTCTAGCTATTCTTCTAGATCTGTGGACATGTAATTAGTAAAGACTGTGAGGAAATTTTCCTGACTTACAGTCTCAAGAGTGCCGTTAACCGCGATAGAAATCCTTCCGGTTTCCTCGCTAACGACCACGGTAACGGAATCACTTACTTCACTAATACCAATAGCCGCGCGGTGACGAGATCCATATTTAACGGCAAAAGGACGAGTTGAAGGAGTAAAGAAGACGCTTGCGGCTAAGATAGTGTCATTATGAATGACAACCGCTCCATCATGGAGCCTCGTTCCAGGATAGAAAATGGTAAGAAGCATATCGCTAGAGACAGGGGCGTTAATACTAACGCCGTTTTTTATAATATCCTTAAGAGTGGTGTTTTTCTCAAAAGTCATAATCGCTCCAGTTTTGGAGTGAGATAGTGACAAAACCGCGGTGTTAATCTGATTATATAGCTCTTCCCTATCATAGAGTCTTTCTACGGTTGGCTTTGCGTTTTTCGCGTTTACCACTTTGAAAGGATTACCAAGAAAGCTTCTAAAGTCTCCAAGATTCGTATAAAGCATATATAGAAGGAACACGGCAAGAAGAACACTTACCATGATAAAGACATACATGAGATTAAATAGGAAGGTAAGAATATTACAAATGAAAAATCCCGTTAAAATAATAAAGGGAACTTTTCTTTTTATAACAAGAGCAAAAGCATAATAAAGAAAAACATAGAGCACTAAAATAATGCACAAACTAATCACAAATGGCGCAGTATTCATGTCTTCCCAAATAAACATACTTCTTCTCTATTTTCCTATCTATAGAAAAATAATAACAAAATTAACCTATTTTTTAAAAGTAATATTTAAAAACTAGATATAATATTTTAAAACCTTATTATTTTCCATTTGTTTTAATGGAAATTAGAGACAATTCCCTAATAGCCCTATGGGTTTGATAAAAATAGAAAAATATAGTATAATACTAGTGTTGGAGGGCGAAATATGAGCACACCACACATAAACGCAAAGGAAGATGCTTTTGCTAAAGTTGTCCTAATGCCGGGCGATCCACTAAGAGCAAAGTGGATTGCGGAGACATACTTAACTAGCGCAGAGCTAGTAAGCGATGTACGCGGCATTTTAGCGTATACAGGCACAACGAAAAACGGAAAGAAGATATCCGTAATGGCTTCAGGCATGGGCCAACCATCAATTGGCATCTATTCGCATGAATTATTTACCGAATATAACGTGGAAACTATTATCAGAATAGGGACATGCGGAGCCTATCAAGATGATATAAAGCTATTTGATATCATACTTGCTACGAGCGCCTCAACAGACAGCAACTGGATCTACCAATACGAAGTTCCTCAGTATAGCGCTGGTTCTGACTATGAGCTTACTAAAGTAGCGGGAGAAGTTTTCTCTTCTAGAGGAGAAGTAGTCCACGCGGGAAACGTATTAAGTGCTGATGTGTTTTATGATCCTAATCCAGATTACTGGAAAAAATGGAAAAAACTTGGCGTTTTAGCAGTGGAAATGGAAAGCTATGCTTTATATGTTGAGGCCGCTATAAATCATAAAAGAGCTCTCACCATGCTCACTGTTACTGACAATTTTAATGACCGAAGTCAAAAGGCTAGCGCCGAAGAAAGACAAACCGGTCTAGCAAGAATGGTAGAGGCCGCTATCGAGACGGCGGAGCATTTTGCTTAATTTATAACTTATCTATTTATCTATATATTTTAGGAGGGTCCTTTTATGAATATTTTATTTTACCTCACTCCCAAAAAAGATGTCGCTTATGTCGTTGAGAATTACTCAATAAGACAAACACTCGAAAAGATGGAATTTCATGGATATCAATCCATTCCTTTACTCAGCGAAGATGGAAGATATTTATCTTCAATTAGTGAAGGAGATTTACTTTGGTTTTTAAAAGCACACGATCTCAATTTAAAAGAGGTAGAACAGCTTCCAATTACTGAAATAACCCCGCGAAGAGAGGTTAAATCTCTTAAAATTGATGCCACTGCGGAAGAGCTTTATGAGCTCGTCGGTATCCAAAACTATGTCCCAGTGGTGGATGATAGAGAAACCTTTATTGGCATTGTTACCCGTCAGTCTGTCATCAATAAGATTGGCGATAATATAGACATAAAAAAACTATTCGGCGAATAGTTTCTTTATTTTCTTTTATGGCCCGCCCGGCAGGACTCGAACCCGCAACCCTCAGATTCGAAGTCTGATATTCTATCCAGTTGAATTACGGGCGGATTTTTTATTTAGACATCATCTATATCAAGCCGCTTATTCACCGCCCACTTTTTATTAGCAGGGTTAGAGAAGGTCGCAACAATTAAGACAATTAGATAAAGTGCCATATAAATAGGATTAGTGAATATAGTCACAAGAGCCTGTCTTTTATTCATATTAGAGGTTTTTCTCGTGGTTCTTACCATTAAAGCGGTAAAGATTAATAGACCAAGATAGAGAAAGACAATAGGAATAAAAATCATAAAGAAGGTCATGGAGTAATATAGAGGATCAAATAGCTCCATGTATTCAGAGCAGATTGCCGCTAGGAAGACGCCAAGAGAAGAGAAGGTTGCCACAAGGGAGACAACTATCCACATGATGAGTGGAGCAAGGCTCCACTTATAATCAAAATACCTAAATTTGTTTTTCGTGGGGTCTTTAACCTTTTGGGCTTTTTTAATGTCTTTTTTATACATGCTACGGGAGACAACGTATCCAATGAGCCATCTTGCTCTACGGCGAACGTCTCCTCTCACTGTTGTTACCTCTTCACACCATGTCACTACATCGGGTGCATAGTAGGCCGTATAGCCTTTTGCAACCGCGGCTGTACCAAACTGATAGTCCTCGGCGAGAAGTTTATATTCCCAGCCATTCATCTCTTCAACGAGTTTAAATTTAAAAGCAAGTCCAGTGCCGCAAAATGTAAGGAAAAGTCCATGCTCAGAGCGGTACCAGTTCCCCTCTTCGTTTAGAAGAGCGTGGGTAAGACCACTACAGTTACTTACCCAGTTATTCATATGCTTTTTATCTGATAGAAGGTTTAGATTGCGGCGGTTACAGATAATAACATCAGTGTCTTTAACCATTGCATTATTAAGCTCGGCAAGCATGTCTTCTTTCATTTTATTATCAGCGTCAACAATTAAGACTTCGTCATAATGCTCGCCGCATTCAAGAACATGCTTTAGGCCCCCGTCGAGGGCATCGCCTTTGCAGTGCTGGTCGGGAACAATAACAATATCGTGGCTTATCTCGTCTCCAAGCATATCCTCAACAATCTTGATAGAGGGATCGGTTTTATTATCCACAACGACGACCACTTTAAAATGAGCCCTATCGTATGTTTGAGCGAGAATCGATTTTAAAAGACGTCCTATTACTTGGCTTTCCTGCCTAGCAGGAACCACGAGTAGGATGTCATTTATTTTGTCATTATGGTATTTTTTGTGTGGTTTTTTATATTCAAACCAGTAAATCATACGGGGAATGTAGAGAAATAAACAAAGGGCACATAGACCGATATACGAATAACCAATGATCTCAAACGCTAGAACAAGCGCGTCATGATATCCCATTTCTACCATTCTCCTCTAATGATAAGTACAATAACCGTGTTTTTTATTTAATGGAGCACTCGACGGGAATCGAACCCGCGTATTCAGCTTGGGAAGCTGAAGTT
>JAJQAM010000040.1 GCA_021203805.1 Coprobacillus sp. | reverse complement strand
TATCAAGCGGATATTATCTCATCACATAATGATGAGATATCCCGCTATATACAGGATGAACTTGGAAGAGGAGTCACTATTATAGAAGCAAAAGGCGGTTACCACGGAGACGATAGACCTATCCTAAGAGTGGTCTTTGATAGATCTCAGCTTAATAAACTAAGAGACTATGTCGCTAAAGTAGACCCATCCGCTTTTATGAGTATTACCCAGACCAGCGCCGTCTATGGTGAGGGCTTTAAAACGAACAAACCTTCATCTAGAGGTAGAAAGAAAAAAGATAATAGTGAAATAAAAACAGAAGAAAATAGCGAAGAAATAAAAGAAAATAATGAAGACGGACACTAGTTTTAAGATTGTTTCATCCTTTAAACCAACAGGCGATCAGCCTGAAGCTATAGAAGCGCTCTATAACGGCATACAAGAGAAGAAACCTGTTCAAGTGCTTCTTGGCGCTACCGGAACAGGTAAGACTTTTACTATGGCTAATATCATTGAAAGAGTTAATAAACCCACTCTCATATTAGCCCATAATAAAGTCCTCGCCTCTCAGCTTTACTCTGACCTTAAAGAGTTCTTCCCTAATAACAGAGTGGAGTATTTTGTCTCTAACTTTGACTTTTATCAGCCAGAGGCTTATATCCCTAAAAGTGATACTTATATTGATAAAAGTGTCGTCATGAATGATGAAATAGAGATGCTTAGAACAAGTGCGATTAACTCCGTTCTTGAAAGACAAGACACTATTATAGTGTCTTCTGTGGCTGCGATATATGGCTTAAGTGACCCTGATGAATATTTAAAGTTAGTCTATGAAGTTAGAGTGGGAGAAGAGCTAAACCGTAAAGATTTCCTTAATCATCTCATAGAGTCCTCCTATAAGAGAAACAATATGGAGATCACTCCTGGATGCTTTAGAGTGAGAGGAGATGTCATTGAAGTAGCGGCGATGAATGGCTCTAATAATACTTATATTCGTATTGATACCTTCGGAGATGTCGTAGAGAAAATCTATGAAGTAGACTCTCTTACCGGCGAGGTAAAACACTCCTATCAGACCTATCCAATCTACCCTGCTTACGATCACGCTTCTAGCCAAAAAAGAGTGCAAAGAGCCTGTGAATCGATTAAAAAAGAGCTTGATGAGAGAATTAAATATTTCCAGGACGAAGGGAAACCGCTAGAAGCGGAACGCATTGAGCTTAGGACTAAGCAGGACATCGATTCCCTTCTAGAATTTGGAATGTGCCCGGGAATTGAAAACTACTCGAGACATATCGACGGACGAAAAGAAGGAGAGAGACCATTCTGCCTTCTTGACTACTTCCCTAAGGACTTTCTTCTTATTATTGATGAATCCCATCAATCAATCCCTCAGCTTAAAGCGATGTTTAATGGAGATCACTCAAGGAAATCCACACTCGTAGAGTATGGATTTAGACTCCCAAGTGCTCTCGATAATAGACCGCTTAACTTTGATGAATTTGAAAAGCTTATGCCCCCTACTATATGCATGAGCGCTACACCAGCGGAGTATGAACTAGAGAGAGCGGGCGGCGAGGTCGTAGAGCAAATTATTCGTCCAACTGGCCTAGTGGACCCTTCTATTGAAGTGAGAAAAACGAAAGGCCAGATTGAAGATATGTGCGAAGAGATTAATAAGACAATTGCGAACAACGAGAGAGTTATTATTGTCACTCTTACTATTAAAATGAGCGAAGATTTAACGAGTTATTTAAAAGAAAGAGGCTATAAAGTGGTGTATATGCATCATGAGACAAAGACTCTTGAAAGAGGAGAAATACTCTACCAACTTCGTAAAGGTAAATACGATATTCTTATCGGTATTAATCTTTTAAGAGAGGGCCTAGATATCCCCGAGGCCTCTCTTATGATTATCCTTGACGCGGATAAAGAAGGCTTCCTTAGAAGTGATACCTCGCTTATTCAGGTCGTGGGAAGAGTAGCGAGAAATGCTCACGGACGGGTCATCATGTATGCGGACACTGTAACTAGCTCCATGCAAAGAGCAATAGATGAAACTAACAGACGTAGAGATATTCAGCTTCGTTATAATGAGGATAACGGTATTGTCCCAATGACAATAGAGAAGGCTATTGTTCCTCCTATCCATAATAGCGATGATGAGATCGCGGAGACTATTAAGCTCACTAAAAGCGGCACCAAAAAGGAAATCCAGCTTAAAATTAATGACCTTACTAAGCAGATGCAGAAAGCGGCAGCGGAGCTTGACTTTGAGAGAGCGGCTACTCTCCGGGATATAATAATCGATCTTCAGGACGGACTTCGCTAAAATATATTTGCATTTTTATAATAACGAGTTTATTATAAATACCGCAAAGAAAAGGAACACGGAATAACATGACACACTGGTATGATTGGATCTTCTTCGTAGTTGCAATTGTAATTATTGTTTTATGTTTGCTCCAAGGCGGCAAGACCGAGGGTGCATCAGGCGCCATTACCGGTGGTGGACTTAATGTCTTTGTTCAGACCAAGGAAAGAGGAAGTGAGAGAGTTATCTCCATACTAACCTTATGTGTGGCCATCGTGTTCTTCCTCATTGCCATTCTGATTAACGTCTTAGCGTAGTGCTAAGTCCCATAAACAACAAATAGAAAGCCACCCCTTTGGGGTGGTTTTCTTATATAACCTCGATATCAGTGATGGAGGAGAGGGATAATTTATCCCCGCTAGTAAAGACCAGTCTTTTATTATCCATATCAACTTTCTTAATCGCGTCTTCTATTTCATAAAGGTAGCCGTCTTCATAGTAAGTTATATGAAGCGGCACTCCTATACATGTATGAAGTATTCTATCTATCTCTTCCGCTTTCTCTGTTGATAGTTGGGGCCTAGCTATCTTCTCTTTTTTATCTTTATAAGTGTAGTCTTGTTCCACTAGAGAGCGGTAGGGCATCCACTTTTTCATATCGCTCATTTCCTATGCCCTCCTATCTGATTATGTCTTTCCATAATCGTTGATCCCTCAAGAAGCGCGCTAGCTTTAACCACGGCATTTCTCCCGTATTTTTTCTTAATTGCGGCTAGGCAGTCCTCTAAGGCTCTATTCTCATCTTGCTCTTCAGCGGTAATAAAGAGGGATAATTGCTCCCCTTTCTCAAGGGGCTCAAGCTTACCGTAGGCAATAGATATTCTCCTTATTGTTTTAGCGGGGTCCGCTATCTTATCTAGAAGAGTCTCTAATGCTTCATATAGCTCCTCTTTATCATCTATTGCTCTATTAAGGGATACCTGCTTAGCGGCTCCACCACCTTTTGAGTAGCCGATATAGAGATGAACGCACTTAGTGAGTTTCTTTTCAATATGAAGTCTTTCGCATAAGTCTTCACTCATCTCTCTAATTAGAAGTTTACTCTCTTCTTTTGTGTAGTCTTTAAAGAGAGTTTGTCCTACGGTTAAAGATGTCTCCTCAGGGATATAGATATCATGGATATCACTCTCATCTATTCCATGGGCGTGCTCCCAAAGCATTGTGCCGTTCACTCCAAAAAGCTTAGTGAGCATATTTTTATCCGTTTGGGCAAGATCCCCTACGGAATATATTCCTAGTCTATTTAGCTTTATCTCTGTATTAGTGCCTATTCCCCATATCTTTGATAAGGGAGCGATCGGCCATAACTTTTCTTCTATTTCATCTCTTGTTATTGAGGCAATCTCATCTTTACTCTTTTTCGCGTAGACGTCTAAGGCTACTTTAGACAGAAACAGGGAATCACCTATACCCGCTGCCATAATAAGGCCTGTCTCTTTCTCCACTTTCTTAATAATTCTTTTTACCAGTGTATATTTATCACACTTATAGTAAGAAAGGTATTTTGTGAGGTCTAAAAAGACCTCATCGATCGAGTAGACATGGATATCGCTATTATCCACAAAAGAAAGAAGGATATCAGTGACCTGATATGATCTTTCTATATACCTCTCCATTCTAGGAACTGCGTATATATAATCATACTCTTTAGGAAGTTCTTTTAGTCTTAATCTAGAAGGAATACCGTTAGCTTTAAGATAAGGAGACACACTTAAAATAATAGTGTT
>JAJQAM010000045.1 GCA_021203805.1 Coprobacillus sp. | reverse complement strand
GATGACGGGGTCTATGAAATACCGCTTGCGTGCTTAAAGGATTAACTATGAATAAAGAAAAAATACTTATCAGTGCGTGCCTAGTGGGAGATAACGTTAAATATAACGGGGGGAATAATCTTTCTCCATATCTAGAAAAACTTTGTGAGATTTATGACCTTGTTCCTTTTTGCCCAGAGGTAGAAGGGGGACTTAAAACTCCACGCGATCCAAGCGAGATAAAGGGGGAGAGAGTGGTTACTAAAAAAGGAAAAGATGTAACTAAATACTATAATCATGGCGCGGATCTCGCTCTTAATATCTGTAAATACCTAGGTATCACTAAAGCTATTCTTAAAGAGAATAGCCCAAGCTGCGGGGTTCACTATGTCTATGACGGCTCCTTTAAGAATAAGAAAATAAAAGGAAGCGGGGTAACCGCTTCCCTCTTATTAGATAATGGAATAGAGGTTTACTCAGAAGATGAGATAGAAGCGCTCCTTAGTAGTGAGTCTCCTGCCTCTGGTGATTAACCGCCATCTTCTTATGATAGGCGTCAAGTAAATCCTCAACTGTATATCCTAAAGGATATACCAAGGAGAAAAACTTAGAGAGAGCGAGTAGGTAGGTCTCTTCGTCTCTCTTATCAAAAAACACTAATATCGCGTGATATAAATCGTAAAACTGCTCATTGATATCAGCATCGCTTTCTTCATATTCGACAGAGGTAGAAGTCACGCCAATAGAGAGCCCGTTAGAGAGGAAGAAATGCATTCCGTCAGCGTATTCATCAAGGATTCTTTCTTTGCTCTCAGGGTCCTTAACTGACCAAAATTTATGGCAGCGTGTCGCATTTATTAGTTCACCAATCTCCACGATAAGAGCGAGAAGTCTTCGCGTCTGCGTGCTCCCATAGCTCACGTCATGACGAGTAAAAATATCTTCATCAAGAAGCTTTTGCTCTTTATAAAACTCAGTTAAATCTAAACTTGCCATTATTTTTTCTTAGGGTCAGGAGTGACTCTTCTAAGGTGCCAGATATCGCGAACATACTCTTCAATTGTACGGTCACTAGTGAAGTAGCCGCAGTTAGCGATATTTTCAAGGCACATCTGGTTCCAGTGCCTCTCGTCTTCATATCTGGCCTGGATTTCATCCACCGCTCTCACGTAAGCGTCAAAGTCTTTGAGGATGAAATACTGGTCATGATTATTCATAATCTCATCAAAGATCATTCTGAAGCGGTCCTGCTTATAGAAGGTCCAGGGCCCGTCAAAGAGAGAGTCGAGAACGTTTTTAATCCTTGAGTCAGAGTTATAGACGTCCCAAGGGTCATACTCCCCGCTTTCAGTAAGGGCTTCCACTTCATCCGCTTTTAGGCCAAAGATAACGGCGTTATCCTTACCGCAGGCGTCAACGATTTCAATATTCGCCCCATCTAGTGTTCCTAGCGTGACCGCTCCGTTCATCATAAGCTTCATATTAGAGGTGCCGCTCGCTTCTTTTCCGGCAGTGCTTATCTGTACCGAGACATCACTAGCGGGGATAATAAGCTCCGCAAGTGTCACACCGTAGTTTTCTATGAAAACTACTTTGAGATATTTATTAGTCTCTTCATCGGCGTTAACAACGTCTTGAACGGCGAGGATTAGCTCTATTATCTTTTTAGCGTATTCATAGCTAGGCGCGGCTTTTGCGCCAAAGATAAAGGTCATAGGATGAGGCCTAAAGGAAGGATCTTCTTTCATTCTTTGATAGAGATAGATGATATAAAAGATATTTAGAAGTTGTCTCTTATAAGCGTGAAGCCTTTTAATTTGGACCACAAAGATGGAGTCGGTGTCCACTTCAACGCCGTTATGTTTTAGGATATAGTCCGCTAGTTTCTTTTTGTTTTCCTGCTTAATATCATGAAGGGAATTTAAGACTTCATCATCATCGACATATTTCTCAAAATCTTTGATTTTGGGAAGGTCAGTGATCCACTCATCTCCAATCCTATCGGTGATTAAATTAGCAAGAGGGGGATTACAGTTAAGAAGCCATCTTCGATGAGTAACGCCGTTGGTCTTATTATTAAATTTATCCGGCATATACTGATAGAAATCTTTAAAGGTAATCGTCTCTAATATGTTAGTGTGGATCGCCGCCACTCCATTAACGGAGAAGGCGGTGTAAATCGCAAGGTTACACATATGAATCTGGCCGTCTTTAATAATGGCCATATTATATTTCTTATCGTCGCTTATATGCTTTTTATTAAGCTCAAGCATAAACCTACGGTTTATTTCCTCAATAATCATATACACTCGGGGGATGAGCTGCTGAACATATCTAACAGGCCACTTTTCAAGGGCCTCAGGCATCACCGTGTGATTTGTAAAGGCCATGCAGTGAGTGACTTCGTTCCAGGCTTCATCCCACTCAAGGTTATATTCATCGAGAAGGATTCTCATCATCTCAGGAATCGCTAGGATAGGGTGGGTGTCGTTAAGCTGGAAGACATATTCCTTAGAGATTCCAATCGGAGTGCCGTGATGATGGACATAGCTTTTAATCGTGGACTGTAGACCACTACTAACAAGGAAATACTGCTGACGGAGTCTAAGGATACGGCCGTGCTCCGTCGTGTCATCTGGGTAGAGGCCGTGGCAGAGCTCCTGAATAGTATAGAGATAGTCATTAAAAGACATATCTTTAGGGAGATTAGACTCGCTAGGCTCCGCGTTCCATAGCCTGAGGTTATTAGTAATATTATTATGATAGCCCACCACGGGGACATCATAAGGGACCGCTTTTATATGAAGAGCGTTAGCAAGCTTAATGCCGTAAGTGCCGTTCGGCTTTAGATAGGTCTCGGGGTTACCGTAAAACTGAACATCCACGGCGTATTTCGCTCTTCTTACTTCCCACACATTCCCGTTAGTAAGCCAAATATCAGGAAGCTCGTTTTGCTTTCCGTTCGCAATCTTTTGCTGGAAGAAGCCGTACTGATATCTAATGGTGTTACCGTGCCCGATATAGCCAAGCGACGCAATCGAGTCAAGAAAGCACGCGGCAAGACGGCCGAGACCGCCGTTACCTAGTCCCGCATCCGACTCGCACTCCTCAAGCTCATGGATATTAATCCCAAGATCATTAAGTCCGTCTTTTACGACATCATAGATACCTAGATTAATAAGATTATTAGTGAGAAGTCTTCCAATAAGAAATTCCATGGAGAAATAGATGAGAGTTCTCTCATCTTTATTGACAGTCATCTCATGGGTTTTCCAGTAGTCGGTATTCGCGTAGTCTCTTACCATTTCCCCTAGGATTTGGTATTTCTCGCTCATATGGGAGTCTTTTACGTCAACGCCGTAACGCTCTACCATTCTTTCCATATATTCTTTTTTAAAAGCATTTTTATTTTCAAACATAGAGGATAATTCTCCTTACTTATGAGATTATGTTATATCTAACACACTAGATATTATTTTAAGGGATTAGTCCCTTAAAGTAAAGAAACGAGAAAGGAGAGGGATATTAGCTAAAGAAAAACGCCCCTACATAGGAGCGTTTTTATTAACAATGTGTGCTTATTTGTTATTAGCGGGTTGGTTCATCCGCTGCTGCACCAGCAATGACGTAGTAGCCAGCTTCATTAACAGAGCTGGAAACAGAATATGATGAACCTTCTGCCTGAAGGTCACTTTCTATTGCGCTATAGACACTAGGAAGAACATGGACTTGGTCAAGAGCTGAGGCAGGTTCACCCTTAACTGATCTAGTATCACCAAAGGCAAATAGAGCGGTTTGGCCTTTATAGAAAGTACCGCCATTAATGGTAACAGTACTAACAAAGCTATCATTAGTACCTGTGCCGGTATCTGCGTGTCCGCCTTTAACAGTAATAGTCACTTTGTAGTTTCCAGTCTCGCCTTGATCTTCCATCTCAGCATTACCTACTCCAAAGACACCACCATTAATTACGGCTGTGGCTTCTTCGTTATCGAGAAGGTCGTCACTGGGGTCAACTGTTTGTGTATCTCCACCATCTCCATAGGATTCAAGGAACCCATCGAAAACGCCGTCATTAATTTCAAGATAGCCCTGGAGTGAATTTTTAACTACGTGTTTACCGCCGTAGAACTCGCCACCATTAATAACGAGGCTGTGATCATGATTTTCGTAGCCAGCAGTATC